>JABFRY010000011.1 GCA_013140955.1 Acidobacteriota bacterium | reverse complement strand
CCCCTGTTCGACGACGTCACCCGGCTCCAGGTCCACCCGCTGCAGGCGCCCCGCCACGGGGGCCGAGATCACGAAGCGCTCCCGGACGCGCGTCTCGCCCTCCTCGTCGATCGTCACCATGAGCCGGTCGCGCGTGACCGTGGCCACGTCCACCTCCACGGTCTGCGGCCAGAGCGCGATGGCGAGAACGCCGAGGACCACGAGGCCCGTCACCACCAGACGTGGGCTGAAGATGCGCCGCATCACTCCATTACTCCAACACTCCACCACTCAGGACCGTCGTGCCGAGCCTCGTCATTCCCGGACCTTCAGAACGGCCACCAGGTCGAGGCCGTCCAGCTGGCGGCGCACGATGAGGCCGGACGCGAGCGCCGCGCCCATGATGGCGAGCCAGGCCCAGGCAACCGACTGGCGCCCGACCACCAGCGGGAAGCGGTAGACCTCGCTGTCCAGCGAGCCGACGATCGCAGCGGCGAAGGCGTAGCCGACCACCGCCCCCACCGGCAGCGAGGCGAGCGTCAGCAGGGCCAGCTCGCCAAGCAGGATGAGGGAGATCTCGGCCCTGGTGAAGCCGAGGACCCTGAGGCTCGCCAGTTCGCGGCTGCGCTCCGACAGCGACACACGAGCCGCGTTGTAGACGACCCCGAACGCGATGACACCGGCGAAGATCACGTTCAGGAACATCGTCAGATTCAGGTTGGCCGCCATCGTCTCACGGAAGCTGCGGAGCACCGTCGCCTTGAAGGTCGCCCCGGCCACGGCCGGCGTCTCCTTGAGACGGCCCGGCAGGGCGGTGTCTGCGGCGTCGACCAGCAGCGCGGCACCCGACAGCACGTCGCCCTCCCGCATCAGGTCGTGCAGCGCGTCGAGGTCCATGTACGCCGACAGGCCGAAGGTGTCGTCCACGAGCGCGCTCACCCTGACCAATCGTACCGGACGCGCGCCCTCGAGCACCTCGACGGTGACATCGTCCCCCGGCGCCACGTCGAGCACCTGGCCCAGGCGGCTCGACAGGAGCAGGCCCGAGGCCGGGACGGCGATCGTGCGGCCGTCCATGTCCACGATGCGGCGCAGGCGGGCACCGGGCTGCGCTCCGGTGAGGGCCAGGGTGCGGTGCCGGTGCCCCGCGCGCAGCCGGACGGGGACGGTGCGGATGGGTTCCACCGCCAGCACGCCGGGCAGGCGCGACAGGGCGTGGCGCGACGAGGCCGAGCGCGGCTCCACGAAGGCGACGGTCACATCCTGCCGCTCGGCCACGGAGAACTGGGTGGTGATGAGCGCGTCCATGGCGTCGATGAAGACGAACCCGACCATCAGGACGGCCACGGCCATGGAGATGCCGAGCACGGAGGCCCCGGCACGCAGCGGCTGGCGCGTGATGTTGCGCAGCACCATGCGTCCGGTGGTGCCGAAGTGGGGCGCCAGCAACGGCGTCTCGATGAGGCTCCGCCGGTAGACGGCGGGCGGTTCGGGCCGCATGGCTTCCGCCGGCGGTATCCGCACGGCTCGCCTGACCGCGGACGCCGCGCCGAGTACCGCCGACAGGACGGTGAGGACCGTCACGCCGACCAGCACGCCGCCGGACATCCGGTACAGCAGGATGGGGAAGTGGAAGTACTGGTTGTAGAGGCCGATGAGCGCCGAGCCGAGCCACCAGCCGCCGGCGATGCCGATGGCCACCCCGGCCAACGCGATGAGCATCGCCCACTGCAGGTAATGCCACGCAATGGCGCCGTTGCCGTAGCCGAGCGCCTTGAGGGCGGCGATCTGCGGGCGTTGCAGGGCGAGCGCCCGGGCCAGCGCCACGTTGAGCACGAAGGCGGCCACCATGAGGAAGATCATCGGCACGATGAACCCGAAGCTCTGGAGCTGCGCGAGTTCGTTCTCGAGCGTCCAGTGCGAGATCTGGAGCGCGCGCGGGATGGCGCCGAGGCCGCCGTAGGGTTCGAGCAGCCCGTCGATCCTGGCCATCACCTCGCCCGTCGAGGCCGTCGGCGCGAGCAGGAGCGACACGTCGTTGAAGCCGCCCTCCATGTCGAAGGCCGCCGCCAGCGCGCGCTCGCCCATCCAGAACACGCCATACCGGCGATCGTCGGGCACCAGCTCACCCGGCGGAATGTTGTAGACGTGCTCGGGCGAGAGCGCGATGCCGACGATCGTGAGTTCGCGCAGCCGGCCGTTGAGGACCGCGCGCACGCGGCTCCCGGTGGTGAAGCCGTGGGCCTGCACGAAGGCCTCGCTCGCCAGGACCTCGTCCGGGCGCAGCGGCTCCACCCACCGGCCGCCGCGCAGGAACACGTCGTTGACCTGGGGACGACGATCCTCGGGAATCGACACCAGGTGACCCGTGGCGGGCTCGTCCATGCCCGGGACGTCGAGCGTGACCGAGGCCACGACACGTGTTTCCACGGCGGTCACGCCCGGGATGGCGGCGATGTCCTCGCGGAGGCGGAGCGGCGCCCGCTTCAGGCTTGCGAAGACGTCGCCGAACCGTTGCCGCTCGTAATACGCCTGCTGGGTGCGCCGGAGCGAATCGAAGTTGGACAGGTACATCACGGCCATCGCCACGCCGGCGGCCACCACCATGGCGATGGCCAGCGCCTGGCCCTTCATCTCGAGCAGGTCGCGGAGGAGCTTTCGGGTGAGTGGAGGTACGCGCATGGGTCACCAGGACAGGTCGCGGGGAGAGAGGCGGGTGTCGCGGTCCTCGATCTCCACCACACGGCCGTCGGCGAGGCGCACGACGCGGTCGGCCATCGAGGCGATGGCCGCGTTGTGCGTGATGACGATGGTCGTCGTGCCCAGCTCCTCGTTGGCCTTTGCCAGGGCCTCGAGCACCACGATACCGGTCGAGATGTCGAGCGCCCCGGTCGGCTCGTCGCACAGCAGCACCGACGGGCGCTTTGCGATGGCGCGCGCGATGGCCACGCGCTGCTGCTCGCCGCCCGAGAGCTGCGACGGGAAGTGATCCATCCGGTGCTCGAGCTTGACCAGGCGCAGCGCGTCCTCGGGCGGCATGGGGTCGGTGGCGATCTCGGTGACGAGCGCCACGTTCTCACGCGCGGTGAGGCTCGGGATCAGGTTGTAGAACTGGAAGACGAAGCCCACGTGGCGACGCCGGAACTCGGTCAGCTCGCGTTCGGCCGCCCGCGTCAGCTCTGTGTCGCGGTAGTGGACGGTGCCGCTCGTCGCGACGTCGAGGCCCCCGAGGATGTTCAGCAGGGTGGACTTGCCGGAGCCCGACGGCCCCAGCAGCACCACGAACTGGCCTTCGAGCAGGGTCAGGCTGACCTGCCGGAGGGCGTGTACCTCGACCTCGCCCATCCGGTAGATCTTGGCGAGGTCGTGGACCTCGAACACTGCGCTGGCCATGCCGTACTCCGCCTCATCGCCCGGACGCGTGGAACCTGCCGCCGTGCGCGCGTGGCGCCTCCCGCCTGCTCGCGGGTATCCGATCAGCGCGCCGCGCCGGACCGTTCGCGGTCGAGGGGCCGCACCGCAACCGTGAACGTCACCGGCACCGACTTCGGCACGAAGCAGATGCGGTCGTCGCACGCCTGGTAGTCGAGCGTCCCCGACAGCGTGAGCGACGAGAGGCGTGCCACGTCGGCCGCCGCGGCCTGCGACGTACTCAGGGCCAGCTCCTGCACGAGCCGGAACGGCTTCTGGTATGCGGCCACCCGTTCGTTCAGCGGCTCGAAGACATAGACCTCAGACGGCGGATACGTCATCGGCCGGACCACGAGCAGGGGGTTCGGGTCGAGCTTCACGCCGATGACGCGATAGGTGTGATCCCCTGGCGCGTAGACGTGCATGCCACGCCGCGGGGTGATGTCGAAGACGAGGGAGAAGAGCGTGCCGGGCGCGACGATGTCGTCGCTGGCCCACGAGGTGACGGTCAGGTGATCGGTGGCGGTCCGGGTCGCCGCGCGCGGCGCCTCGGCATCGCCCAGCTTCACCAGGATGTTCGAGACGGTGTTGCGTTCCTGGTACGCGTCCTCGAAGAAGCGGGCGGTGACGCGTCCGGCCCGGTCGAGCAGGAACGTGCCCGGGAACGGAATGCCGTACGTGTTCGAGGTGCGCTCGACGGTGGTATTGAGAATGCCGTAGGCACCGATCGTGGCCGATCCGGCGTCCGAGAGCAGCGGGAAGGTGATGCCACGCCGACGGGCGAAATCGGCGAGCACGGCGGGCGGGTCGTACGTGATCACCGCCACGTTCAGGCCCCGGGCGCGCAGCTCGGGCAGGCGCGCCTGCAACTCGACCATCTGGGTCTTGCAGTAGGGGCACCAGTCGAGGGATCGCGAGAAGACCAGCATCAGCCCCGTGTCGCCGGCCAATCCCTCCAGCGTGCGCCGGCGCCCGGCCTGGTCGGGCAGGGTGAAGGACGGCGCCGCCTGGCCCACCTGCGGTCCCAGGCGTGTCACGTCGATTCTCGCGCCGCGTTGTGCCGAGGCAGCAGCGGGCAGCAGGAGGCACAGCGCCACGGCGAGCCAGCAGGTCAGTCGCGTCATCGTCTCTCCATTCGTGCAGGGTACGGCTGCCACGTCGGGGTGGCGCGGCCGGCTGATGCTCAGCGCGTCTCCCCGCCAGGCCGGCTGGTCAGGCCCGGCAGGTGCGCCTGGTGCGCCACCCGCAAGGCGGTGAGGTCGGCCGGGTCGATCCGCAGCTCGTTGGCGATCCGGTGAATCTCGCTCTCCTCGGCCATCGAGATGCCGGAGTCGGCAGCCGAGAGGGCGAACAGGCACCGCACCAGGGCGAGCTTCTGCTCGTAGGTGGCCTCGCCGCCGAACTCGCGAGCCACGATGAAGTCGGCGGTCCCGCCGAACAGCTGGTTGCTCGTCTTGGCCAGGCTCACCACCAGCATCGCCTGATCCGCATCCAGGCCGCCCTCCTGGCGCACGAGCCGTTCCATGGTCCGCGTTTCGTCCTCGCTGACATGGCGGTCGGCGTGCGCCACCCGTCCCAGGAGGTAGGCGAACCGCGCGAGATACTGCGCCCGTTCCGGTTCGAGGCGATCGAGCGCGGTGACCAGTTCGCGCAGGGGTGTCTGTTCGGGACCGCTGTCGGTGCGGTCGAGGCCGAGCCACGAGAGGATCGAGCGCATGGCCCGTCATGGTATCAGCTCGCACGCGCCCACGGCCCCCTCGGGACCTCCGCCCGGGCACTCCTGATAGAGTGACGCGGCGGTCGCGCGCGGTCCTGCGTGGCCCTGGGGGCTGCATGCACTATCTGCTCATCTACGACCTCGCGGACGACTACCTGGAGCGCCGCGTGCCCCTGCGCGCGGCGCACCTGCGCCTGGCGCGGGAGGCCGAAGCGCAGGGCGCGCTCGTCCTGGGAGGGGCGCTGGCACAACCGGCCGACGGCGCCGTGCTCCTGTTCACCGGCGACTCCCCGGCAGCGGCCGAGGCGTTCGCCCGCGCCGATCCCTACGTGGCGCACGGCCTGGTGACTCGGTGGCGCGTCCGCGAGTGGACGACCGTGGTCGGCCGCGACGCGGCGGTGACGGTGCCGTGACCGCTGGAGGCGACCCGACGCCGGTCCTGGAGGTCTGCCACGCCACGCTCGTGCGGGGCACGGCGCGCGTCCTCGACGACGTGTCGTTCCGGATCGCGCGCGGCGCGCACACGGCGGTGCTCGGTCCGAACGGTGCGGGCAAGTCCTCCCTCCTCCGCCTGCTCGCCTTCGAGGATCGGGCCCTCCATCGCGCCGAGCCGCCCGTGCGCTGGTTCGGCCGGGACCGCTGGGACGTCAGCGAACTGCGGGCGCATGTCGGTATCGTGTCGCTCGACCTCGACCAGCGCTTCGCCGCCGGGACGCGTGCGGGCCGCGTGTCCGGGCTCGAGGCGGCCGTGTCCGGACTGCTCGGGTCGCACGCGGTGTTCTC
>JABFRY010000422.1 GCA_013140955.1 Acidobacteriota bacterium | reverse complement strand
GCTCAAGTTCATCGGCGTACTCAACGCCGCCTCGCTCGGCGGCCAGGTCGCCATCCTCAGCGATGCCCGTGGCAATGTGTTCCACGGCCGCGCGGGAGATCTGGTCGAGGGCCGATACAGAGTCGTGAGCATTGGCGAAGAGTCCGCCGAGCTCTCCTACGCCGACGGGCGTGGACGACAGACGATTCGACTTTCAGGGCAATGATGCGACTACAGCACCCAGCGAAGATGTCCCGGGCGGTCACGGCCGTCGTTCTCGGCGTGTCGCTCCTGCTCGCGGCCTGCGGCGCGGGCCGGTCCTATGGCCGGGGTGACCAGGCCGCCCGCAACGGCGACTGGGACGCAGCCGTCGAGCACTACCGCCAGGCGGTCCTGCAGGAGCCGGATCGTACGGACTACAGGATTGCGCTCGAACGCGCCATGATCAGCGCGTCCACCCGGCATCTCGATCAGGCGCGGCTCCTCGAGGCCCGGGGACAGCTCGAAGACGCCCTGCGCGAATACCGCCGGGCGGCCGACTTCGACCCGCCCAACCGGCAGGTGGCCGCCAAGGCGATCGAGATCGAGCGCCGGATCCGGGACGAGGCCGAAGCCGCGCGCCCGCGGTCGTCGGTGTCCCAGCTCCAGGCGGAAGCGTCGCGCCAGTCGGCCGAGCCGCTCCTCAATCCGGCGTCCCGCGAGCCGCTCACCCTGCGGTTCAACAACGCGAGCATCCGGGACATCCTGAACTTCATCGGGACCGCCTCCGGCATCAACGTCGCCTACGACCGCGACTTCCAGGACCGCAGTTACAGCGTGCTGCTGGACGGCGTCACCCTCGAGGATGCCCTGCGGCAGATCCTTTCGGCGAACCTCTTGTTCTACAAGGTCGTCAACGAGCGGACGATCATGGTGATTCCCGACACCCAGCCGAAGCGGGCGCAGTACGAGGAGCAGGTGATCCGCACCTTCTTCATCTCGCACGCCGACGCGACCGAGCTGGCCCAGCTGGTGAACACCATCATCCGCGTGCCGGCGCTGGCGGTGGCACCGATGATCGCCGCCAACAAGACCAGCAACACCATTACGATTCGCGCCACGTCCAACGTCGCGTCGATCATCGAGAAGATGATCCAGGCCAACGACAAGCCGCGCGCCGAGGTCGTGGTGGACGTGCAGATCCTCGAGGTCAATCGGGGCCGGGCCAAGAGCTACGGGCTCGATCTCTCGTCCTATTCGATCACGGGCGTCTTCTCGCCCGAGGCCGATCCCCGCGGGACGGCGAACAACCCGAGCACGTTCAGTCCGGCCCCCTTCAACCTGAACACGGTGAGCCGCGGCGTCTCCACCGCCGACTTCTATCTCGCGGTGCCCTCGGCCGTGGTGCGGTTCCTCGAGAGCGACTCCGAGACACGGCTGATTGCGAAGCCGCAGCTCCGAGGGGCCGAGGGCCAGAAGATCACGCTCAACCTGGGCGACGAGATTCCCGTGCCCTCCACCGTGTTCACGCCGGTGGCCCAGGGGGGCGCCAACGTCAACCCGCTGACGTCGTTCACCTACCGTTCCGTGGGTGTGAACGTGGAAATGACGCCGCGCGTGACGTTCGAGGGCGAGGTCATCCTCGATCTCATCGTGGAGAACAGCACGCGCGGGCAGGACGTGAACATCGCCGGGCAGAACCTGCCCTCCTTCGGCACCCGTCGCGTGAACACGCGGCTGCGCCTGCGGGACGGGGAGTCGAACCTCCTGGCGGGCCTGCTGCGGGAGGAGGAGCGCCACTCGATGAGCGGGGTGCCGGGCATCATGCGTATCCCGATCCTGCGGCAGCTGTTCGCGGCCAACGACCGCGACGCGAACCAGACCGACATCGTGATGCTCCTGACGCCGCGCATCGTCCGCACCCACGAACTGACGCAGGAGAGCGTGAGCCCGATCTTCATCGGGACGCAGCAGAACCTGGGCCTGGGCGGCCCGCCCCCACTCATCGCCGTGCCCGACGGGGCACCGGCGCCCGCAGCGACCGAACAGCCCGGCGTGGCGGTTCCGCAGGTGACGCCCGCGCAGGACGGCGGACAGGGTGGACAGGTCGTGGTGCCCGCGGGGTCCGGTGAGGTGACCGTGCCGGCCGGCAGCAACACCACGCCTGGCACCACGACCGTGCCCGCCCCCGCACAGCCGCAGGAGCAGCCCGGCCAGCCGCAGGGTCAACTCCAGGGACAGCCCTCCGTCCTCGCTGGCGGTCAGCTCGTGGTGACCCCGCCGGCGGCCCAGTTCTCCGTGGGTGGCGGTCCCTACCTGGTCCCGGTCTCGATCACCGGCGCGTCGCAGATCTCGACGGTGGCGGTGAGCCTCACCTACAACCCGGCGGTCCTGCGCGTGCGATCGGTGCAGGAAGGCAGCTTCATGCGTCTGGGTGGCGCGATGGCCACGTTCACCCAGCAGGTGGATGCACGCACGGGTCGCATCGACATCGCCATCGCGCGGTCGGGCGACGCGACCGGCGTGGCGGGCGCGGGCCTGCTCGCCGCGGTGCTCTTCGACGTGGTCGGTGCGGGCAGTGCCGATCTGTCCGTGACGGGCACCGCGTCGTCACCCGACGGAGCCGCCCTGTCGCTCGACGCCCTGCAGGTGCCGGGCGTTGCGGCCCAGTAGGCGCGGACACGCAGGACACGAAACGGGCGTGGTGTTGCGACGACCCACCGCTGACGGCTACACGTTCATCGAGCTGCTGGTCGTCACGACCATCCTGCTCATTCTGGCGTCGGCCGTGATGCCGCTGTTCCAGGTGACGGCGCGCCGGTCGCGCGAGGCCGAGCTGCGCCGTGCGCTGCGCGAGGTGCGGACCGCGATCGACGCGTTCAAGGATGCCGTCGATCAGGGTCGCATTCCGACCACCGATCTCGAGCCGGGCAGCGAGGGCTACCCGCCGAGTCTGGAGATCCTGGTCGAGGGCGTGACGCCGGCCAACGATGCGACGGGCCGAAAGCTCAGGTTTCTGCGGCGCATCCCGGTGGACCCGATGACGAGCAGTGCCGAGTGGGGCCTGCGTTCGTATCAGGACGAACCTGATGCGACCTCCTGGGGTGGCGAGAACGTGTTCGACGTGTACTCGTCGAGCACCGGGACGGCCCTCGACGGAACCATGTACCGGGACTGGTGAGGCGGGTGGCACCGGGAGGCAGCGTGCGGGAACAAATGGGACGGTCGGAGGGCCTGGCGGGCTGGCTGCGCCGGCAGCGCGGGTTCACGCTCATCGAGCTGATGGTGGTGATGGCACTCATCGTCATCCTCGCGGGGATAGGCCTGGCCACCTACACCAACAGTGTCACGCGCGCCAAGGAGGCGGTCCTGAAAGAGGACCTCTTCCGGCTGCGTGATGCCATCGATCAGTACTACGCCGACCAGAACCGCTACCCGGATTCGCTCGCGGCGCTCGTCGAGATGCAGTACATCCGCGCCATGCCGGTCGATCCGTTCACCAACTCCGCCGACAGCTGGCAGCCGGTGATGGCCGAACCCGGCCCCCTGGATGCCGGAGCGCTCGCGCCCGGCGTCTTCGACGTGAAGAGCGGCTCCGAGCTGATGGCGCTCGACGGCACGCCCTACGCGGACTGGTAGGCGGCGCACGCTGCGGGGCGCCGGCCCCGCCATCTGCTCGTCGGCCGCTCCTGGCCACCGCCTCGCCAGACTGACGCTGTCGCGTCGCACGCACGCCGGACCGGGAAGCACGCGGCTCCCGGACGCCCACCTCCGCAGGTCCTTCTTCACTGTCTCTGCAGCGCCACGCACGAGCTGCGCCCTCCCGGCGCGGCATCGCCCTGCTCACGACCGTTCGCTGCGTTCCCGCAGGTGCCGCGAGGCTGGCGCGATACGCGGGTGTTGCCGATCGCCCCCGATGCAGGCGCGCCGTGCGCGTGTCGGAGTTGCGGTACAGCCCGGCTCGACATGCACAGGCCGCGGCGGCGCCAGTCTGGAGAAGCTTGACGCATGGGACGGATCGAGGCACGTGCGCTTCGCGACGCATCAGGTCGTCGACACCGAACTGAGGTGAAGCCGGGACCGAGCGGACGCGAGCGGAGCGACCGAGCGGATGCGAGCGGAGCGACCGAGCGGATGCGAGCGGAGGGACCGAGCGGACGCGAGCGGAGGGACCGAGCGGACGCGAGCGGAGGGACCGAGCGGACGCGAGCGGAGGGACGGTGCGGACGCGAGCGGAGAGACCGAGCGGATGCGAGCGGAGGGACTGTGCGGACGCGAGCGGAGAGACCGAGCGGACGCGAGCGGAGAGACTGTGCGGAAGCGAGAGCGGCGGGAGAGAGGGAAGCACCCCGCGCAGGTCGCGTCCGCTGTGAAGGGAAACGAAGGGTCAGTCGCCGACCTCGCCGGCGGCTGACCCCGAACGAGGAGACGTCAGTTCACCGTGACGGTGACACTGGCCGTGGTGACATTGCTGTTCGTCTCGGTCTGGGTGACGGTGACCGTCCGCACGCCGGTCGATCCGTACCGGTGCACGCGCACGGTGTTGGCCGCGATGGCACCCAGGTCCTCCACCGCACCGTCGCCGTAGTCGATGCGCACGTTCTGGATCAGCGCGCCCGCCGTCGGCGTGATCGTGAACGAGAAGTCGGTGGCCGTCGTGCCGGTCGTCGGGCTGGCCGTCACCGCCACGGGCGGCCGCTGCGAGACCGTCAGGTTGAGCGACGTCGTGAACGTGTCGCCTTCCGCCGTGCCCGTCGCGCGGATGGTGTAGAAGCCCACGGCGGTGTAGGTATGCGCCACGGTGCGCGTCGCCGCCAGGAAGCCGATGTCGTCGTTCGAGCCGTCGCCCCAATCGATCGTCACGCGTGGTGCAGGGCCGGTGCCCGGCGTGATGGTGAGGGACATCGGCTGATTGACGGCGGGGTTCGCGCTGGTGGCCAGCGTGAAGCTCACCGCGGGATTGACCGTGATGGTGGCCGTGGCCGTCCGCGAGCCGGAGGTCGCCGTGACGGTCGCTTCCCGGCTCGTCGTGAGCTGGACGCGGGCTTCTCCTGTGGCATCGGTCGAGGCCGAGGTCGTGGACAGCGCGCCCGCCGTGCTGCTGAACGAGACCGGGATCCCGACGAGGCGGTTGCCCGCTTCGTCGAGCACGACGGCCGTGAGCGTGACGGTGCCGCCGGACGCAGGCACCGCGGAGGGCACGGCCGACAACGCCATCGAGCTGGCCGCAGCCGCCCCGATGACGATCTCGAGGCTGGCCCCGTCGGCGCCCGACGTGGAGGCGCCGCCCGAGGTGGCGTTCACGCGCGCAGTCCCCGACGTCGAGCCCGTCTGCAGCCTGGCCACGGCCACGCCGCGGGTCGTCTGCGCTTCCCGCGGTTCCAGCGTGCCGAGGGTGGTGGTGAACGTCACGAGCGTGCCGTCCTGTACCGTGGAGCCCGACTGCTCGAGCACGGTGGCGCGAATCTCGATGTCACCGTTGAGCGGCGCCTGCGTGGCACTCGCCGATAAGGTGATTGTCGACTGGGAGGGTGCCAGCAGCGGCACCTTGTCGCACGCCGCGACCAGGGCCACGAGGGCCAGCAGCCACAGCGTGCAGAGATGGGAAACCAGCCGGGATGGGCCGGGGACGGGACGAAGCGATCGTGGTATCATCGAAATCTTCTAAACATCCTACTGTCATGTACTTGCGCGGTCAAGAACGGGACGAGTCGGGCTACGCGATGGCGGCGCTCCTGGTCGGCATGGCGGTCATGGCCCTGGTCCTGTCCGTGGCCCTCCCGAGCTGGCAGACCTACATTCGCCGCGAGAAGGAAGCCGAACTCGTGTTCCGGGGCGAGCAGTACGCCCGGGCCATCGCGCTGTACCAACGCCGGTACGCCAACGCCTTTCCCCCGGACCTCGACGTGCTGGTCCGCGAGCGGTTCCTTCGGAAGAAGTATCGGGATCCCATGACCGACTCAGGAGAGT
>JABFRY010000302.1 GCA_013140955.1 Acidobacteriota bacterium | reverse complement strand
CGCTACGGCCAGTCGGGCCACGCCGCGGGCGGCGCTCATTGCCGCCGCCCGCGGCGTGGCCCGACTGGCCGTAGCGGGGACATGGGCACCCGACTCGGTCTTCTCCGGCGCGAGCTACGCCTCGCCGCTCCTCGGTCCCCTGCTGGCGTCCCCCGCCGATTTCCTGCTCACCGCGCTCGCCGCCGGTGCGCTCCTGGCGACCGTTGCTGGCGTGCGCGTGCCGCTCGGCGTGGTACGCGCCGCGGCGCGACGACGGGCCCGTCTGCGCGGCGCGGGACCAGACGCCCGGTTTCTCGCCACACACCTGCTGGCGGGTGCCCTGGTGGTGCTGGTCCTGCTGGGACACCGGCTCCTCGTGCGCGACACGGTGGCGCACACCGCGCTCGACCTCCTCCACTTCTCGCTCCATCCCTGGAGCGCGGCCCGGCTGGCCGTGCAGGTGGGCCTCCTGGCCTGGCATGCCGCGGCGCTGGCGATCGGCGCGGGGATCCTGCGCCTGGCCGTCGTGGTGGGCGGACGGCCGGCGCGGTGGCGCAGCCTTCCACGCCTCGCCCCGGCCCTCTGGCTCCTGCCGCTGCTCGGGGCGTGGGCTTTCTCCGGCGAGAGCCCCGTGCGTGCCTTGCCCACGCTGGTGGCGCTGACGTGCGCGGGTGCCGGCGCCGTCGTCATCAGGGCCCTTGCCGGCCGACTGCGACGGGGTTCGCAGGCACTGCAACTGGTGTTGCCGGCGGCCGCGATCGTGGTACCGGCGCTTGCGTGCTATCCGGTCGTGTTCCAGGCCGGCCGCGACGCCAAGGCCCGCATGGTGGAGTCGCGGTTCGCTCCACAGGCGCTCGACCAGCGCTCCACCGTGCAGGCGCTGCTGGTCAGCAGCCTCGACGAGATCGACGCCTTCCCTGGCCTCGCCAGCCTCACACGGAACGGGGCGGGCCCGGTCGAGGCCGGCGACCGGGTCGATCGGGCGTTCCAGGTGTGGCGCTCCACGGGCATGGCCGAGTACCCCCTGACGTCGTCGGTCGAGCTCTACGACCGGGCCGGCGCCCTGGTCAGCCGCTTCGCGTTGAGCCTGCCGGACGACCTGGCGAACCAGCGGTGGCAGGAAGCCAGCTGTGACTGGGTGCTCTACGAGGAGGTCTCTCCCTTCTTTGCGGAGGATCGGCGGGTGCTCCACGCGGGCCGTGCCATCTGCGAGCCTGGTGCGGCGGGCCCCGAGCCGGTCGGGGCCGTGGTCGTGCACGCGATGCTCGACTACGAGAACCTGCCGTTCATCACGTCGCGCAGCCCCTACGTGGAATTGCTGCGTCCCGCGGACCCGCTGCGCGGGGAGGGCCTGTCGGGTCGCGACGTCGCGTCTGCCTTCTACGGCTGGAGCGGCACCCCGCTCTACTCGTCGGCAGACCGGGCGTGGAATCTCGTCGACGCGGTGTTCGACCGGCTCGTGCAGTCGCGCGAGCCGGTCTGGGCCGTGCTGCCGCGGGGTGAGACCCGCTTCGAGGTGTATCTCGCGAGCGACCGGGGTGGCGTCCACGCGGTGGGCTATCCGGTCGTCTCCCTGCCAGGGCACATGATGAACCTCGCCGAGGTGGTCGTCCTGGCGATCGTGACCTACCTCGCGGTGCTCACCGGTCTGGCCCTGGCCGGAGCCAGCGGCGGCCGGACGACGAGTGCACGCGCCCTGTTGCGTGACGTGCGGGCGAGTTTCTACCGGAAGCTCCTGCTGGCCTTCGTCGCGGCCTCGGTCGTGCCGGTCGTGGCCCTGGCCGTCGTCACCCGCAACTACATGGCCGGCGAGCTGCGTCTGGCCGTCGAGGAGGAGGCCGTGCGCACCGCGCTGGCCGCACGGCGCGTCGTGGAGGATCTGGTGGCACCGAGGGCCGCGGCCCAGAGCGCCCTGGTGGACGACAACCTGATGGTCTGGGTGCGGCGACTCATCGACCAGGACGTGAACATCTTCGCCGACGCCCGGCTGGTGGCCACGAGCGAGCGCAACCTCTTCGCCTCGGGTCTGCTGCCCACGCGGATGCCCGCCGAGGTGTACCGGGCCCTCAGCCTGCGCAACGAGATGGCCACGGTCACGACAGAGACGATCGGCCGGCTCGAGTACATGGTGGCGGCCACACCCTTGCGCGTACAGGCGCTGCCCGAGGCCACGCTGGTGGTGCCGCTCACCTCACGACAGCAGGACATCGAGGAGGAGATCGATACCCTCGATCGCCGCGTGCTGCTGGCCGCGCTGCTCCTCATCGTGGCGAGTACGGGCCTCGGCTACTCGCTCGCCGAGCGGATTGCCGACCCCATCAACCGTCTCACGCGCGCCACGCGGCGCCTCGCGCGCGGGGAACTGGACGCCCGTGTCGCCCTGACGTCGTCGGATGAACTGCGGCGCCTGGTGGAAGACTTCAACGTGATGGCCCGCGACCTCGAGCGGCAGCGCCGGGAGCTCGAGCGCACCAATCGCCTCGAGGCCTGGGCCGAGATGGCGCGCCAGGTGGCCCACGAGATCAAGAACCCGCTGACGCCCATCCAGCTCAATGCCGAGCACCTGCGTCGGCTCCACGCCGATCGCGGCGAGCCGCTCGGTCCGGTCGTGCAGCAGTGCGTGCAGGTGATCCTGGATCAGGTGGGGCTGCTCCGTCGGATTGCGTCCGAGTTCTCGAGCTTCGCCTCGTCCCCTGTCGTCGTGCCCACGGCGGTGGAGACGGCGGACCTGCTGCGGGGTGTGGTCGAGCCCTACCGCGTGGCGCTGCACGGGCGGATCGCGATCGATCTGGAGCTGGCGCCCGACCTGCCGCCGCTGAGCGCGGACCGCACGCTGGTCACGCGTGCACTCGTCAACATCGTGGAAAACGCGCTGCACGCGATGCCCGGCACCGGCACCCTCCGTGTGCAGGCCGATCGTCGGGACGGGGCGGTGCATGTGCGGATCTCGGACACCGGTATCGGCATGGACGACGCTGCGCTGGCGCGCGCGTTCGAGCCCTATTTCTCTACGAAGACCGCCGGCACGGGGCTGGGGCTCCCCATTGCGCGCCGCAACGTGGAGTTGAACGGCGGCACCATCGCCATCGCGAGCGCGCCCGGGGTGGGCACCACCCTCGACATCACGCTGCCGGCGGCGCCGGGCGCGTCGGCGGACCACGCCGGCGCGCGAACCGCATGCGCGCACTGTGTGCCCCTCAGGGCGCCGGGGCGTCGTGGGTCCCTGCGGCCGGGGGGCGCTGGCGCAGGCGCGACCAGGCGAAGCCCACGGCCGGCGACACAAGATAGGCGTAAGCCATGGCCACGAGCACGAGTTCCGGCTGCGCGGTGAGCAGGGCCAGACCGAGCGCCAGCAGCAGGAGGACCGGGTAGCTGCGCCGCGAGTGGAGGTCGATCGTCTTGAAGCTGCGGAACCGGATCGTGCTCACCATCAGCAGCGCAGGCACGACCATGAGGGCCAGGGCCGGCAGCGCGCTCGCCATGCCGCTGAATCCGGCCGGATAGGCGAAGACGGTGGCGGCGGGTACCGCCGCGGCTGCCGGGCTCGGCATGCCCGCGAAGTAGCGCTTGTCCTGCACCGCGGACTGGATGTTGAAGCGGGCCAGACGGACGGCCGCTGCCGCGAGATAGACGAACCCGGCGGCCCAGCCCAGGCGCCCCAGGGGCTGCAGACCCCAGGCGAAGCACAGGATCGCCGGTGCCACCCCGAACGAGACCACGTCGGCCAGCGAGTCGAACTCGATGCCGAAGTCGCTCGTGCTGCCGGTCAGCCGGGCGATGCGGCCGTCGAGCATGTCCAGCACGATCGCGAAGCCGATGAACGGGGCGGCCGTGGCGAAGTCTCCGCGCATCGCGTACACCACGCACGCGTACCCGCAGAACATGTTCGCCATGGTGAACAGGCTTGGCAGCAGGTAGACGCCGCGGCGGATGCGGGTGCGGGCGGCATCGGTGCGCCGCCGCTCCGGGGGCAGCACGTGCAACGAAGCGCCGGGGTCGCGTTCGGTCCGTGTCATCGGGGTTCCGTGGGGCGCGCAGCCTGGGCGAGCGATGCCAGGACCGTCACGCCCGCGACGACGCGATCGCCGGGGTTGACGAGCAGGCGCGTGCCGCGCGGCAGGAAGATGTCCATGCGTGAGCCGAACTTCATGACCCCGAACCGGTCGCCCGTCTGCACCTGCTGGCCTTCCCGCACGCGGCAGACGATGCGCCGCGCCAGCACGCCGACCACCTGCCGGAACACGATGGGCACCCCGTCGTGGTCGAGCGTGATCTCGGTGTACTCGTTGAGGTCGCCCGCGTCGTGCCGGTAGGCCGGCAGGAACCGGCCAGGATGATACTCGACCTTGAGCACGCGTCCGGAGACCGGCACGCGGTTGACGTGGACGTCCATCGGCGAGAGGAAGATCGTGATCTGTTCCCAGTTGCCGGGAGGCGTGCGCTCTCCCGTCGTGGCGCCGGCGACCATCACGCGGCCGTCGGCCGGCGAGAGGACGACGTCGCGGCCTTCGGTGATCGACCGGTGCGGGTCGCGGAAGAAGAAGAGCAGGAACGCCGGGAGTGCCAGCAGCACCGCCCCCCACGGCGCGCCGATGAACAGCCAGCCCACGAGTGCCAGCGCGGCCGCTGGAAGAACGAAGGCCCAGCCCGTCGGGTCGATACGCATCCCCTCATCGTACAGAAAACGGGCCGGACGATGTCGTCCGGCCATGGGGAGCGGTGACGGGCGAGCCCTCACGCGGAATGGGCGTGGTACCTGCGCACGATCTGCTCCATCTGGTCCTTGAGCGCCAGCTTCCGCTTCTTCAGACTGGCTTCTTCGAGTTGTTCGGAGGTGGACAGGTAGGGTCGTTCGGTGAGTGCGTGAAGCTGATCGTCGAGCTCGTGGTGCTGTTCGGCGAGGCGACGGTATCCGTCATCCTGCCGCAGGAGTTCCTGCGCGTCCGCTGTGCTCATGCCGCCCTCCCTGTGGAGACGCTGTGACGTCGGTGGACGAACTGTGGCCGACCTTAGCACACACGTTCCGGGCCTTCAAGGCGGGGCGGCTGCCGCCCGCCACCAGAGGATCAACGCGTCCTCCACCGGGTTGGTGTAGTAGAGCCGACGCGTGCCCTCCACGCGGAAGCCGAGCCGCTCGTACAGGCGTCTGGCACCCTCGTTCGAGGCACGCACTTCGAGCGTCGCGCGGGCGGCCCCCAGGGCGGCGGCCCCATCGAGCACGTCGCGCAGGAGCGCCGTGCCGAGGCCCCGGCCTCGCAGGGCGGGGCGGACGGCCACGTTGTTGATGTGGATCTCGCCGGCCACCAGCCAGAACGCGCAGAAGCCGGCGACGCGGTACGCGGGCGTGCGCAGGACCCGGATGTGGCACACCTCGCGGTTGCGGAGCTCCCACTCGTACATCTGCCGGGTCCAGGGATTGGTGAAGGACTCGTCCTCCACCTCGAGGACGCCGTCGAGGTCGGCCTCGTCGCGCAGGGCCTCGATCGTGCCCTGCAGGAGGTCAGGCGGGCCGGCCATCGCGGGCGAGTTCGGCGTCGGGTCGCCGCACGTAGACCGGCGCGATGCCGGCGGGTTCCGGACGCGCGCCCGAGTCGAGCACCGTGGCGGCCAGCCGGGCGACGGCCACGGCGAGCGGCGGTGCACAGGGATCGGCGAGCGTGGCAGCCCGCTCCGCGCGAATCAGCGCGTGGTAGGTGCAGGCCCCGTCGCCGACGAAACAGGCCGGGCCCGGCGGTTGCGCGGCCAGGAAGGCCTGGGGCGACGTCACGACCGGCTCGGGCGGCGCGCCGGCGTCGTACCGCGCGGCATACACCTCGCCGCGCCAGGCATCCATCCAGGTGACGACCGGCAGGCCGGGGTGCAGCGCGCGGGCCACATGCGCCAGCGCGTCGAGCGCGGAGATGCCGACCAGGGGCGTGTGCGCCGCGAAGGCCAGCCCCTGCATGGTCGCGATGCCCACCCTGAGTCCCGTGAACGAGCC
>JABFRY010000294.1 GCA_013140955.1 Acidobacteriota bacterium | reverse complement strand
GATCACCACATTGAGGCCGCTGATCTCCGCGCCGTGCTGCGCACGTTCGCCGAGATCAGCGGCCTCAATGTGGCGATCGACCCGGCCACGCAGGGCACCGTGGACGTCGCGCTCCGCGACGTGCCGTGGGACCAGGCACTCGATATCATCCTGCGCGCCAACAAGCTGGGCTACATGGTGGACGGCAGCATCGTCCGCATCGCGCCCCTGACGGTACTGGCCGAGGAAGAGACGCAGCGTCGCAAGCTCGCGGAAGAGCAGGCGTTGGCCGGTGAGCTGCAGGTGTTCACCCGCGCGCTCAGCTACGCCAAGGCCGAGGACCTCAAGGCCCTCATCACCGACACCGTCCTCTCGCAGCGCGGATCCATCCAGACCGACGAGCGGACCAACACGATCATCATCAACGACCTGCCCGACCGCATCCAGCGGGCGACCGACCTGCTGACGGAGCTCGACTCGCCGCAGCCCCAGGTGGAGATCGAGGCCCGCATCGTGCAGACCAACCGGGAGTTCGCGCGCACGCTCGGTGTCGAGTGGGGCGTGAGCAGCCGGGCGAGCAGCGCCCTCGGAAACAACCTGCCGTTCGGGTTCCCGAACCAGGGGAGCATCACCGGCCGCACCGGGACCCTGCAGGGACCGCCGGCGCCCGACAACTTCGCCGACGCCGCCGCCAACGTGGTGGGCCTGGGCGTCTCCGGCGCGTCGAGCGCCATCGGCCTCGCGCTCGGCTCGGTCAACGGTGCCGTGAACCTCGACGTCGCCCTGTCGGCCCTCGAGAAGCAGGGCCAGGGGCGTCTTCTCTCCACGCCGCGCGTCTCGACGCAGAACAACATCGAGGCGGAGATCACGCAGGGCGTGCAGATTCCCATTCAGACCGTCGCCAACAACACGGTGACGGTGACCTTCAAGGACGCCGCGCTCACCCTGAAGGTCACCCCCCAGATCACGGCGTCGGGCACGGTGATCATGCGCATCTCGCTCGAGAACGCCTCGCCCGACTTCAGCCGGGCCATCAACGGCATCCCGCCCATCGACACGCAGCGTGCCGTGACGCAGGTGCTGGTGAGCAGCGGCGACACGACGGTGATTGGCGGCATCTACACGAGCCGCGAGCAGACCACGCAGGATCGCACGCCGGGCCTGTCGCGCCTGCCCCTGCTCGGCTGGTTGTTCAAGCGTGATGACATCAGGGACGAGAGCCGCGAGCTCCTGATCTTCATCACCCCGAAGATCGTCAAGCTGTAGGAGTAGAGCAGTGACAGCCAAGTCGATGCGATTCATGACCCTGGCCGCCGGCCTGTCGGTTCTCGTGGTGGCCGGATGCGGCCAGTACGTGCGCGAGCAGGGGCGCGGACCCACCCAGGTCGTGCTCCTCACCATGGAGGGCGCGTCCGGGGCGAAGCCAGACGAGTTCGGCGGCACGCTCAACTCTGACGTGGTGACCCTGGTGAAGCAGACGGTCAACAACCAGGAAGTCCAGGTGCCGACCATCTACAACGACATGGGTCGCGCCGTGATGACCCTCATCCTGAAGGACCCGGGCCAGCCCGGCGTCACCACGGTGCCCACGCCCATCAACCAGGTGACGTTCACCCGGTACCGCGTGAGCTACAGGCGCGCGGATGGACGGAATACGCCCGGCGTGGACGTGCCCTACGGGTTCGACTCCGCGGCCACGTTCACCGTGCCGGCGGAGGGCAACGTGACCATCGGCTTCGAGCTCGTCCGGCACCTGGCGAAGGAAGAAGCCCCGCTCAAGACGCTCGGCCAGAGCGGCCTGCTGATCAACACGATCGCGGAGGTCAACTTCTTCGGTCGCGACCAGGCCGGCAACGAGGTGACGGCGACGGGCTCGATCGGCATCGTGTTCGGAAACTTCGGCGATCCTCAGTAGGAAGCGACAACCATGCACACCATCACGCACACGTCGCGCATGATGCGCTTCTCCGTGCTCCTCGCGCTCACGGCCGTTGCCGGCTGCAACCTGCAGCGGCAGGTCGCACCGGGTCTTTCGGGGCCGTCCGAGTTCGGCCAGTCCATCGTGCTGTCGGCCTCGCCCGACCAGCTCCAGCAGGACGGCGTCACCCAGACGGTCATCACCGCCCTGGCGCGCAACGAGAACAGCCAGCCGATCGCCGGCCTGGCGCTCACCTGGGTGGTCCGGGCGTCGGACGGCACCTTCGTCGAGACGAAGAACCAGACGTCGGTGACCGACGGCAGCGGCCGGGCCTCGACGACCATCACGGCGCCGTCGGCGCCTGCCACGCTGCCGACCTCACCCGTGGTCCTGACCGTGACCGCCACGCCGGTCGGGTCCGACTACGGGAACGCCTCCGTCCGGGCCGTCTACGTGCGCCTGGTGCCCCCCTCGGGCACGCTGCCGAAGAACAACGACCCCGAAGCGGCCTTCACCATGTCGCCCAGTGCGACGAGCGTGGGGCAGACGGTGGTGTTCAACGCCTCGCAGACGCTCGACGAGACGCAGCCGTGCGGCGACGCCTGCACGTATCAGTGGAGCTTCGGCGACTTCGGCACCGACAGCGGCATCTCCGTGAGCCACAGCTACACGCTGCCAGGCACCTATACCGTCACGCTGACGGTCACCGACCCGCGCGGCGGTGTGTCCTCGTCCACGAAGACCATCGTGGTCAGCGGCCCGACCGCGCCAACCGCGGCGTTCACCAGCTCGCCCACGTCTCCCATCGCGGGGACGGCCGTGAGCTTCACGGCGGCGGCCTCCACCGTTGGCGCCGGCGCGACGATCACCGAATACACGTGGGACTTCGGTGACGGCACCATCGAGACGACGACGGCGGTCAACACGACGCATACGTTCAACTTCGTGGGCACCTACGTCGTCACGCTGACCATCAAGGACAGCCTGGGACGGACGGTGACCATCTCGAAGAACGTCACGGTGGCCTGATCCACGCCGCTGCGACCGGCGTACAATGCCGGTGTGGCGGACGGATCAGCCCTCGTGGAACTGGAACGCCGGGTCCGAAAGGACCCGGCGTCTCCGTTGTTCGGGCGCCTGGCGGACGAGTACCGCCTCGCCGGACGACACGCCGACGCCATTGAGGTCTGTCGCGCAGGCCTCGCCCTCCGGCCCGACTACCACTCCGCACGCGTGACGCTGGCCCGGGCACTGATGCAGCTCGGGCACTACACGAAGGCGCGCGACGAATTCGAGCGCGTGCTCCGCTCCGCGCCCGACAACCTGGCGGCGCTTCGGGGTCTCGAGGAGATCGCCGACACGCATGCCGGCTGGGCACACCCGGCGTCCTCCTCACCGCCCGCCCACGCGGCGTCTGCTGTGCCTGCCGGCGAGATCTCGCCAGCGGTCCTGGCCGTGCCGGATGCGGGACGCGAGCCGCGGCCAGATGCGGCTGATGCCGGCGGTCCCGGTCATGTCGTCAACGCAGCCGGCGCCGCTGACGTGGCCGACGACGCAGCCATCGTCGTCGACACCGCCGGCGTGGGCGCTGCGGCCGACGTGGTCGACCTCGCGGACGTGCCTGGGCTGGTTGACGTCGCTGACGTCGCTGACATGGCTGGCGCGGGTGATGGCGTGGGCGTGGGTGACGTCGCTGACAGAGCTGACATCGCTGACACAGCTGACATCAGTGGCATGGATGACGCCGTTGGCGTGGCTGAGATCGGCCTGACGTTCGGACTCGAGACGGCAGACGCGACTGACGCCGACGAGGAGGCGATGCTGCAGGCACGCCGAGGGGCCGTGGCCGCACTCATCGGGCTGGAGCACTTCCTGTCGCTCGTCATCGCGCGCCGCGAGGCGCTCGAGGCGGCACCTCCGGGACGCTGACCCCGTGCCGATGCCCGACACACAGACCCTGGCCGCGCGGCATGCGCGTCTCGACGAGGTCCGGGCGGCTGCGGGCGTCGAGGTCCTGGTCCTGTCGAATCCGGTGAGCCTGCGCTATCTCACCAACCACGCCGGCAGCGCGGGCCTGCTCGTGGCCGGCCCCGGCGGGCTGTCGCTCATCGTCGATTTCCGCTATCGCGAGTCCCTCAGGCAGTTGCAGGCGGGCCCCTGCGCGTGTCCGGCGCTCACGGTGGTGGACGTGCCGACGACCTACGAAGCCGCGCTGCTCGAGTGCCTGGCGCGGCTGGGCGTGCAGCGCGCCGGCATCGAGGCCGGCCACGTCACGGTCTCGCGGCTGGCCACCTGGGAGCGGCTGGCGGGGGAGCAGGGACGGGGCCTGGTCTTCACGCCGCTCGAGCGGGTCGTCGAACGCCTGCGCCTCGTGAAGGATGCTGTGGAGCAGGCGTCGCTCCGGGAGGCTGCGGCCCGTCTCACCGGCGTCACGCAGGCGCTGTTCGACGGTGTGGTCCGCTCGGGGCGGACCGAACGGGCGGTGGCCACGGATCTCGAACGGCTCATGCGCGAGGCGGGCTACGAACGGCTGGCGTTCGATACCATCGTGGCGTCTGGGCCGAACGGTGCCTTGCCGCACTATCGGGCAGGTGA
Organism: Acidobacteriota bacterium; assembly: GCA_013140955.1. Classification (GTDB taxonomy): domain Bacteria; phylum Acidobacteriota; class Vicinamibacteria; order Vicinamibacterales; family UBA2999; genus JABFRY01. The sequence continues at coordinate 1,473 of JABFRY010000294.1, read as the reverse complement.
CCGCGTCCTGGCGCGCGGGGACCTGGTCGTGCTGGACTTCGGCGGCGTCTTGGACGGATACTGCTGCGATTTGACTCGTACCGTGGCCATCGGCACGCCGGGCTCTCAGGCACGGGATCTCCACGCGGCGGTGCTCGAAGCGCAGCGGGCCGCCGTGGACGCCGTCCGGCCCGGTCTCGCCGCCTCGGACGTGGACGCCGCCGCGCGTCGTGTCCTCGAACGGCACGGCCTGGGTGAAGCCTTTGGTCATGGCACCGGACACGGTCTGGGGCTGGACGTGCACGAGGAGCCGGCGGTCTCACCGCGGCGCGGCGCCGTGTCCCCGGCGGAGCTCACGACAGGCATGGTCTTCACCGTCGAGCCCGGCGCCTACCTGCCCGGCTTCGGCGGTGTCCGTATCGAGGACGACGTCCTCGTCACCCCGGGGGGCTGCGAGGTCCTCACCCACGTCCCCCGCGAACTGCTCACCTTCGACTGACCCATGGATTTCGACGACATCACCAGAATCCTCGACCTGATGCGGGAACACGAGCTCGCCGAATTCGAGCTCGAACGAGACGATTTCAAACTCCGGCTGCGCAAGCAGGGACCGGCGGGAGACGGCGGCGACGAAGACGTGGCGTTCGCCATCGTGAAGTCGCCCATCGTCGGCACGTTCTACAGGGCCCCTGAGCCCGGGGCGGCGCCCTACGCCGACGTGGGACAGGTGGTCAAGAAGGGCCAGACACTCTGCGTCATCGAGGCCATGAAGCTGATGAACGAGATCACCGCGGACACCGATGGGGAAGTCGTGAAGGTCTACGTGGAGAACGCGCAGTCGGTGCAGTACGGCGAGCGCCTCTTCGCCATCAAGCCACGCTGATGTTCAAGAAGATCCTCATCGCCAACCGCGGCGAGATCGCGCTGCGCGTCATCGTCGCCTGCCGTGAGCTCGGCATCAAGACGGTGGCCGTGTACTCCGAGGCCGACGAGAACTCCCTGCACGTGCGCTTCGCCGACGAGGACGTGTGCATCGGGCCGGCGCGCAGTTCGGAGAGCTATCTCAACGTGCCCGCCATCATCAGCGCCGCCGAGATCACGGGCGCCGACGCCATCCATCCCGGCTACGGGTTCCTCTCGGAGAGTGCCTATCTCGCTGAGGTGTGCGAAGCCTGCCATATCCGCTTCATCGGGCCCGACCCGAGCGTCATCAAGCTGCTCGGCGACAAGGCCCGGGCGCGGCGCGCCATGAAGAAGGCCGGCGTGCCGATGCTGCCCGGCAGTGATGGCCCGATCGAGAGCGAGGAACGGGCCATCAAGGTGAGCCGGGACATCGGCTACCCGGTGATCATCAAGGCGGTCGCCGGCGGCGGCGGCCGCGGCATGCGCGTGGTGCGCGAGGTCGGCGAACGCGGCGCGGCGCTGCGGATGGCGCAGCGCGAGGCGGAGGCGGCGTTCGGGGTCGGCGACGTCTACATCGAGAAGTATCTGGAG
>JABFRY010000546.1 GCA_013140955.1 Acidobacteriota bacterium | reverse complement strand
AGGAAGGCGGTGGCCGTGAACCACGGCAGCAGCCCGGCGTTCTCGACCGGATCCCAGCCCCAGTACCCGCCCCACCCGAGTTCCTCGTACGCCCAGATCATGCCGAGCATCAGGCCGAAGGAGAGGAAGAACCACGCGAACATCGTCCAGCGCCTGACCGCCCGCAGCCAGGCATCGTCGAGGTGGCCGGTGATGAGCGCGGCCATGCCGAAGGCATAGGGGATGGTCAGGCCCACGAATCCCAGGTACATGGTCGGCGGGTGGATGACCATGTAGAAGTTCTGCAACAGGGGGTTGAGGCCCTGCCCGTCCGTGGGGTTCTCCGTGAGGTAGGTGGCGAACGGGTTGTTGTGCACCACCATCAGGAACAGGAAGAACATCTGCACCGTGGCGATCACGGCCACCACGTACGGGATGAGTTCGCGGTGCCGCTCCCTGTTCACGTACACGGCGGCGCTGCCGAAGAGCGACAGCATGAAGACCCAGAACATGATCGACCCGTCCAGGCCGCCCCAGTACGACGTGATCTTGTAGAACAAGGGCTGCGCCGAGTCCGAGTACCGCTGGACGTAGCGGATCGAGTAGTCGCCCACGACGAAGGCGTGGACGATGATCGCCGAGGCGGCCGCCATGATGGCCGCCACCAGGTAGAAGGCGCCGACGCCGCTTTCCACGAGCCTCTGGGACCGCCTGCGGGCGCCCGCGACGGACATGGCCGCGGCATAGGCGCAGACCACAAAGGCCGCAAGCAGCAGGTACGAGCCCAGGGTCGCCATCAGTCGCTACCCGTGGGCACCACGCTGGACGCGCCGGCTGCAGGGCCCACCGCGGGCGCTGCCTCGTACTTCGAGGGGCACTTGGCCATGACACCGTCGGGCTGCACCTCGAACCCGTGCGGGGTGAGCACGCCCTTCAGGACCACTTCGGCGTCATCGGTGAACGTGTCGGGCACGATGCCCGTGTACGACGCCTGTACGACTTCGCCGTTGCTGTGGACCTGGAAGCGATACTCCAGGGAGTCGCGCTTGCGGAGGATCGAGTTGGGCACCACATAGCCATGCAGCTGCAGGCGCTTCCCCTCCCAGTCCTGGGGCGCGACCATCACCTCGTCCACGTGCTTGTAGTACTCGGTGCCCTCGCTCAGTGTCGAGTACATCAGTCCGGCGAAGGCACCCACGAGCACCACGCCGGTCAACCCGATGCGCACAGTTTTTCGGCTCATGATTTCAGTGTCTCGACGGGCCTGATTGCCCTACCCAGAATAGTTCACAGTCCGGCTTCTCGCAACATGGCGTAGACCAGCGCGACAGGAAGACCGACGACATTGGCGTACGAGCCATCGACGCGGGCAATGAAGCGGGAGCCGAGCCCCTGGATGGCATAGGCCCCGGCCTTGTCGAGCGGTTCCCCCGTTGAGACATACCAGTCGATCTCGTCGCGTGACAACGGGGCCATCTCGACCACGGTCGTCGCCACCTTGACCATGCGCACGCTCGCCGGACGCGGCGCGCCACGCGGAAGCGTCGAGAGCGTGCCGCCGCTCATCAGGGCCACCCCGGTCAGCACGCGGTGCTGGCGGCCGGACAGCATCCGCAACATGGTTGCCGCATGTGCCGCGTCCCTGGGCTTGCCGAGCACGGTGTCCTCCACGGCGACGATCGTGTCGGCGGCCAGCACCGGACGGCCCGCGGCGTGTGGCAACACGGCCTTCGCCTTCGCCTCCGCGAGGCGGCGCACCAGGACGTCGGCGGTCTCCCCGGGCTGGATCGACTCGTCGACCTCGGCGGAGAGCATGTCGAAGGCGATACCGGCGGTCCGGAGGAGTTCGGCTCGGCGAGGAGAAGCGGACGCAAGAACGAGGCGACCGCCGGGTGACGCGATGGAGACCGGGGGATTAGCGGACACGCTCATCAATGGGACTCATCAGCGAGCGTCACTATACCGTTCCGCTCGGCACAATGCTATCGTCCCACCCGTGATCCCCGCTCGTGCGCTCATCCCCGGACTCCTCAGACATGTGCTGCAGCGCGCGCCTCTGAGCGACGACAAGGTGGCCTTCGCGTGGCATACGGTCGTCGGTGCGGCGGTGTCCCGCGTCACGTCGGTCGCTCTCGCCGGGGACACGCTGCGGGTGCGGACTCCAGACGCCACCTGGCAGCGCGAGCTGCAACGCTCGGCGCCGGCCATCCTGCCGAAGCTGTCGGAGCTGCTCGGACCTGGCATCGTCGCCCGGCTCGACATCTTCGCGCCCTAGGCGCGCACGCCCGTGCCGCGCACAACGAGGGAATGTTCGTGAACGACGTGGTCATCGTCTCGGCGGTACGGACTCCGACCGGCAAGTTCCTGGGCGGTCTCAAGAGCCTGACGGCGCCGCAGCTCGGTTCCCTGGTGATCCGCGAGGCGGTGCGCCGGGCCGGGGTCGAGCCCGGGACGATCGAGGAGTGCATCATGGGCCACGTGCTCTCGGCGGGCGTTGGCCAGGCGCCCGCACGACAGGCCGCCCTCGGAGCCGGTCTCGATGCCGGTTCCGCCGCGCTGACCATCAACAAGGTGTGCGGCTCCGGTCTCAAGGCCGTCATGCTGGCCGCCCAGGGTATTGCCACCGGCGACGTGGATCTCGTGGTGGCCGGCGGGATGGAGTCGATGAGCAACGCGCCCCATCTCGTGCCACGTCTCCGCGAGGGCCTCCGCATGGGCAATGGCGTGCTCATCGACTCGGTGCTGCACGACGGTTTGTGGTGTGCCTTCGAGCAGCATCACATGGGCGTGGCCGCGGAGATCGTGGCCGACGCGTACCACGTCACCCGCGAGCAGCAGGACGTGTTCGCGGCCGAGAGCCACGCGAAGGCCGCCCACGCCCTCGACGCAGGAGCCCTCGAGGCCGAGATCCTGCCCGTGGAGGTAGACCTCGGCCGGCACGGACGTGGCGTGGTCTCGAGGGACGAGTCGGTACGCGCCGACACCAGCGTGTCCGCCCTGGCCGCGCTGCGGCCCGCCTTCAAGGACGGGGGCACGGTCACCGCGGGCAATGCCCCCCCGCTCAGTGACGGCGCCGCCGCGCTGGTGCTGATGTCGCAGGCGCGCGCAACCGCCCTTGGCGTCGCTCCCCTCGCGCGCATCGTCGCGCAGACGACGAGCGGACTCTCCCCGCGCCTCCTGCTGATGACACCGGTCGAGGCCGTCCGCAAGCTCCTGCGCAAGACCGGCTGGACCCTGGACACGGTGGATCTGCTCGAACTGAACGAGGCCTTCGCCGCGCAGGCCGTCGCGGTCCTCGGCGAACTCGGCCTCGACCCGGCGAAGGTGAACGTCCACGGCGGGGCCGTGGCGCTCGGTCACCCGATCGGCGCCAGCGGCGCACGCATCCTCACCACCCTGCTCCACGCGCTCAGGCGGCGTGGCCTGCGGCGCGGCATCGCGACGCTGTGCCTGGGCGGCGGCAATGGGGTGGCGCTGGCGGTGGAACGGGACGTCTGAACGGGCACGTCTGGTTTGGTGATCTGGCCCCTGACCTGCGGAGTCTGGCGGGGCCATGGGCCACGGGCAGCTGAGACGCCGCACCGACGGGATTCATCCCGGGGCGGACGGCGCAGATCACGCATCACGGCCGGGGCTGGCCGCTGGCCGTACCTGAAAGCCGACTCCGCATCCGTTTCGCATCGACAGCCCTAAGTTATTGATCCATAACACCTGGCTCCTTTCCAGGCTGGTCTATTTTCGCTTGACTTTCGTGTGGCATGTTCCTAGGATCGACCGCGGTCGTGACCTCCCCTGTCACCGGTTCACCACACACTGGCGTGCGTGCGGCATGGCGCCGTGCGCCCGGCAGATGCCGGGGCAATTCGACCTCTTTCGCCCGCCCTTAAGGAGCTTGCATGCCGCCCGAGGACACCAAGGAACGCACCAAGGCGCTCGACATCGCCGTTGGCCAGATCGAAAAGCAGTTCGGCAAGGGTTCGATCATGCGCCTCGGCCAGCGCCACGCCAGCATGCCGGTCGAGTCCATCTCCACCGGCTCCATCAGCATCGACTACGCCCTGGGTATCGGCGGCGTCCCCCGCGGACGGGTCGTCGAGATCTTCGGCCCTGAATCGTCCGGCAAGACCACGCTGGCGCTGCAGATCATCGCCGAGGCCCAGCGTGCCGGCGGCATGGCCGCCTTCGTGGATGCCGAGCACGCGCTCGACGCCCAGTACGCGCAGAAGCTCGGCGTCGATCTCGAAAACCTGCTGGTGTCGCAGCCAGACAACGGCGAACAGGCCCTCGAGATTGTCGAGGTGCTCATCCGGTCGGGGGGCGTGGACGTGGTCGTCGTCGACTCGGTGGCCGCGCTGGTGCCAAAGGCCGAGATCGAGGGCGAGATGGGCGAGGCGCAGATGGGCCTCCAGGCCCGCCTCATGTCCCAGGCCCTCCGCAAGCTGACCGGTGTGGTGTCGAAGTCCAACACGACGCTCGTGTTCATCAACCAGCTCCGCGAGAAGATCGGGGTGATGTTCGGCAACCCGGAGACCACCACGGGCGGACGGGCACTCAAGTTCTACGCATCGGTCCGCATCGACATCCGGCGCATCGCCAGCATCAAGGACGGTGACCAGATTGTCGGTGGGCGGACACGGGTGAAGGTGGTCAAGAACAAGATGGCGCCTCCCTTCCGCGAGGCCGAGTTCGACGTGATGTACGGCGAGGGCATTTCACGGGAAGGCGACCTGCTCGACATGGCCGTCGAGCGACGCATCGTGGAAAAGAGTGGCGCCTGGTTCGCCTATGGGGGGGAACGCCTCGGTCAGGGACGCGAGAACGTGAAGCAGTTCCTGAAGGCCAACCCCGAGGTGCGACAGACCATCGAGGACCGGCTCCGCCGCGAGTTGGGACTGATCCGGGAGCCCGAACCCGCCAGCGTCTGATCCCGTCCCCGACCATCACGGACGCTCGTGAATCAGCCCGCCCGGGCGGTCCGGGGCGGCGAGGGGGCGCGACCTGCGCCCTCCCGCCGTCCCGGAGGCCTGACGGCCGCTTCAGGAAGTCTTCAGGTTCTGACCGGCCCGATGGTTCTAGTATGTGGGCGACCTGTTCTCTCCAGAAAGGACGCCCATGTCCGCTTATCGTTCTGCAGGCACGAGGGCCGTGCTGCTCGTGACGGCCGGCATCCTGCTGACCCAGTGCTCGACGCCACCCCCTGCCGCCGAGGTCGTCTCTCCCGCCGAGGCCGCCATCGCCCCCCTCGTGTCCATCCGCGAGCTGATGACGTACATCATCGACCCGGCATCTGACGGCGTGTTCGACGCGGTCGGGGCCGATGTCACCGACGCGGGCGTCGTGGAAACGTTTCCCGAAACCGACGACGACTGGGCCGAGGTCCAGCGGGGCGCGTTGACGATGGCGGAGGGCATGAATCTGCTGCGTCTGCCGCGCCGGGTGGCTCCGGCGGACGACAATGTCGCCAAGAACCCGGGCGAACTGCCGCCGGCGGAGGTCGAGGCCAAGATTGCCGCCAGCCCCGAGTTGTGGGCGTCACACATCGACCGCCTGCAGCAGGAGGCCATGAAGGTGCTCGACATCGTGAAGGCGCGGCAGGGCGATCAGCTCTTCGATGCCGGGAGCGCCATCGACGCGGCCTGCGAGGCCTGTCACCTCGACTTCTGGTACCCGGGCGATCGAGAAGCGGTCGAACGCTTCAACAACAGCACGACGACGTTCGATCCGCCGGCGCCCTAGGCGGCCCCCCGGCGGGGAGGAGCCCACGATGCATCACCCGAGACCGACGGCCTGGCGCGTGGTCGTCGTGCTGCTGGCCGGCGCGCTCGCGTGGCCGGCCCTGTTCGGCGGTCCCGCCCAGGCGCAGCGGGGTGCCACCGGCACCATCGAGGGTCAGGTCCGGCTGACCGGCCCTGCCCCGCCCAATCGCATCATTCGCATGGGCGCCGACCCGGCATGTGCGGCCGACGCGCGCGCCCGGGGCGGGACC
>JABFRY010000384.1 GCA_013140955.1 Acidobacteriota bacterium | reverse complement strand
CCCGGGCGTCGAGCGCCCGTTCGTGGAACGGCTGTCTGCCTTCTGGTCCAACCACCTCTGTGTCTCGGCCGGTGCGAAGGTCGTGGTTGCACCGCTGGCCGGCAGCTACGAGCGCGAGGCCATCCGGCCGCACGTGCTCGGGCGATTCGAGGACCTGGTGCTGGCATCGGCCCGCCACCCGGCGATGCTCCTGTACCTCGACAACGCTCAGTCCGTCGGACCCGGCTCCACGGCGGCGCGGGCCGGCGCGCGACGCGGCACCGCGCGCGGCCTGAACGAAAACTACGCGCGGGAGCTGCTGGAGCTGCACACGCTGGGCGTGGACGGCGGCTACGACCAGCGCGACGTGCAGGCGCTGGCCCGCATGCTCACCGGGTGGACGATCGAGGGGCTGGCAGACGGACAGCGCGGACGATTGGGCGCGCTGCGACGAGGTGGCCGCGGCAGAGGCGCGCCGCTCGCCCAGCCGGCCGACAGCGGGAGCGGCGCGCGGTTCGTGTTCCGGGAGGCCTTCCACGAGCCAGGCTCCAAGACGCTGCTCGGCGACACCTACGGCGAGGCCGGCGAGACGGAAGCCGCCCGCGCCATCCGCACCCTGTGCCGGCATCCGTCGACCGCCCGCTTCATCGCCAGCAAGCTGGTGACGCACTTCGTGGCCGACACGCCACCGCCCGCCGCGGTGGACCGGCTCGCTGACGTATTCCGGGACACGGGCGGCGATCTGCTGGCTGTGTCCCGCGCACTCGTGGCGCTGCCGGAGGCGTGGGACGGGAGTGCGCGGAAGTTCCGCTCGCCCCAGGACTGGCTGGTGGCGGCCCTCCGGGCGCTCGGATCAGACGAGGCGGGCGAGCGGACGGTGGCACTGCTCCGCCAGCTGCGGCAGCCGCTCTGGGCGCCGCAGTCACCGAAAGGATTCGGGGACGCCGTGGCGGACTGGGCCGACCCGGACGCCTTGCTCAACCGCGCCGAGCTGTCGCGGACACTGTCGCGCACACTATCGCAGACACCGTCGCGCAGACCGTCGCGCACACTGGCGCAGACACCGGCGCGCCGGCGTGCCGGTCGCGTCGCCGATCCTCGCGCGCTGCTCGACGTGATGGACGTCGCGGCGCAGGATCCCCTGCGCGCGATGCTCGCCGACGAGGGCACGCCACGCGACGAGCGCATCGCGCTGGCCCTGGCGGGCCCGGCGTTTCAGTGGCGATGACGTGTCCGTCTCGATGAAAGGACCCCTGCGCATGCATCGCCGCACCTTCGTTCAGACGCTGTGCCTCGGCGGGTTGGCCACGCTCTCGGCCCCAGTCGTCACCTTCGGACAGGTGCGGCAGCCGGGCCGGTTCGTGTTCGTGCTGCTCCGGGGCGGCGTGGATGGCCTCGCCGCGGTCGTGCCGCACGGCGACCCCGACTACGCGGCGACGCGAGGGGCGTTGGCACTCGAGGTGCGGAACCTGGTGCCGCTGGACGACACCTTCGCGCTCGCACCGGGCCTGGCCTCCCTGCGTGAACTCTGGGAGGCCGACGAGCTGGCGGTGCTGCACGCCCTGGCGATCCCGTACCGGACGCGCAGCCACTTCGACGGGCAGGCCGTGCTGGAAACGGGCCTCGACCGACCGGCGGGCGCCGCCGACGGCTGGTTGAACCGTGTGCTGCAGGTGCTCGAGGGGCAGCGCTCGGCCATTGCCATCGCCGCTGGCGTACCGCGGTCCCTTGCCGGCCCGCACGACGTGCAGACCTGGTCGCCAGCGCAACTGGGTGTGGTGGACGAGGGCTACCTCGCGCGCCTCGCGGTGCTGTACCGCGCGGATACGACACTGGCGGGCCGCTTCGACCTGGCGCTGCGCCAGGAGTCGGTCGTCGGCGAGGAGACGACTGCCCGTGGCAACGCGGCCGGCGGCGCCACGACCGCCCTGTTCGAGGCTACCGCACGCATCCTGACGCAGGACGGCGCCCCCAACATCGCGGCCCTGGAGTTCAGCGGGTGGGACACCCATGCGAACCAGGGCGTGGCCGACGGCGCGCTCGATCGCCGGCTGGCACAGCTCGCCGAGGGCCTGCTGGCCTTCCGCACGGCCATGGCCGACACGTGGGCGGGCACGACGGTCGTCGTGATGACCGAGTTCGGCCGCACGGCACGTCCGAACGGCACACGGGGCACCGACCACGGCACCGCGGGCGCCGGCTTCGTCCTCGGCACCACGCTGGCGCGTGCCGCGGTGCTGGCGGACTGGCCCGGGCTCTCGAACGCTTCGCTGTTCGACGGCCGGGACCTGCGGCCCACGCTCGATACGCGGACGGTGCTGCGGGCGGCCCTCGCCGGCACGTTCGACATGACGGATACGCAGCTCGGTCGCGTCTTCCCCGGAACAGCCGGCAGTCGCGACCCGCTGGCCCTGATGCGCTGAGTCCCGGCTCGGGGGCACGCGTGTCGTGCACCATTGCGCGGGCACGGCCCGGGGGGTAGCCTGAAGCCGCGGAGCCATGCAGGCCATCCGGTCCGGCCACCTCACGGCCTTCTTCCTGTTCGACGTGGCCGAGGCCATCGACCTGCCGCGCGTGCGCGATCTCGTGGGGCCCACCGTTCCCTCGCGACTGGCACCGAAACCCGCCACGCCGCCTTACGTCCAGTACCAGCAGCCGCCCATTGCCGTCAGCGCCGACAGCGTGGGTGCCGCGAGCATGCCCGGCTTCACGGTCCGGCTCAAGGTGTTCGACTACGGCATCGTGTCGGTGGCGCTCTCGCGCAGCATCGCCGGGCCCTGGGATGCGCTCGTCGCGCAGGGCCCCGAGTGGCTCGGCAACCCGGCACTCGAGCAATCCGCCGAGGCGACCTGTCGTGCCCTGGTGGGACGGATCGCCCCGGCGCTCGACGCGGCCCGTGCGGACTACCTGAGCGAGGACTACCTGGTCTTCGCCGTACACGCCTTCGATGAGACCGTCACCGCCGACGCCCTCATCCGGACGCGCGGCGCCGACATCGCACGCCTGTTGCGGGCCGAGCGCGAGCCACTCAGCCTGCAGGAGCAGGAGGAGGTGTTTCGTCACCGCATCTCCTTCTACGAAACGGACGTGGTCGTGCCGACGTGGAGTTCGGCGTTCGTCTACGACACCGAGGAGGGCGCCCAGGCCGCGCTCGAAATCTTCGAGTTCGCCAACTCGCAGCTGCTGCAGTTCCGCTACTACGACGGGCTGCTCGACTCGGAGCTGACGCGCATCTATGCGCAGCTGCAGTCGCCCGTGCCCCTCGAGAACTGGCGGGCGGGACGCTTCACGAAGGCGGCGCGACAGGTGCAGTCGCTCTTCATCGACGTGAACGAGCTGACCGACCGCACCGAGAACGCGCTGAAGTTCGTGGGCGACGTCTACGCGGCACGACTCTTCGGCCTGGCCGCCGCCAGGCTCGGGCTGGACCAGTGGAAAGCGAGCGTCCGCCAGAAGCTGCGGACGCTCGACGACATCTACAAGTTTGCGGTCGAACGGACCGCCCTCGTGCGCGGCGAGTTCCTCGAAGCGTCGATCGTGCTCATCCTGGTCTTCGAGCTGGTCCTGATCTTCCTGGGCATCATGGACTGAGGGCGCTGCGCAGGGTCTGCCGCGGCGTCGCAGGCCGGCGCTGCGCGCGGCGACCATCACGGTGTGCTGGGAGGCCGGGCACCTGGACCGGCGATGGCGCCGTGCGTGAGCGCGGGACTCCGGTGAATAATTGGGCGTGATTCCCCGCGTCCGATTCGCCCCGTCGCCCACCGGCTACCTGCACGTGGGTGGCGCCCGCACCGCGCTCTTCAACTGGCTGTACGCCCGCCATCACGGCGGCACCTTCGTGCTGCGCATCGAGGACACCGATACCGACCGCTCATCGGCCGACATGGTGACCGGCATCCTCGACGGCCTGCGCTGGCTGGGCCTCGACTGGGACGAAGGCCCCGAGGTGGGCGGGCCGCACGCTCCCTACTTCCAGTCGGCGCGGCTCGACCGCTACCGCGCCGGGGCCCGGCAGCTGGTGGACGAAGGCAAGGCCTACCGCTGCTACTGCACGGCCGAGCGCCTGCAGGCCGAGCGACAGGCGGCGGAGGCCCGTGGCGAGGGCTGGCGCTACGACCGTGCGTGCCTGGGCCTGTCGGCCGCGCAGGTCGCCGCGTTCGAGGCCAGCGGCACGCCGCACGTCGTCCGCTTCCGCGTGCCCGACGAACCCACGGGCTTCGACGACGCCGTGAAGGGCCGTCTCGACTTCGACGGCGCGCACATCGAAGACCTGGTCCTCCTGCGGTCGGACGGGCACCCGACGTATCACCTCTCGGTGGTGCTCGACGACGTGGACATGGCGATCACGCACGTGATCCGCGGCGACGACCACATCTCCAACACGCCGAAGCACGTGCTGCTGTTCGAGGCGTTCGGCGCCGCCGTGCCCCGCTTCGCGCACGTGCCGCTCATCCTCGGCGCCGACAAGAAGCGCCTGAGCAAGCGCCACGGCGCCACGTCGGTCACCGAGTACAGCCGCCTGGGCTACCTGCCGGACGCGATGGTCAACTTCCTCGCGCTGCTTGGCTGGTCGCCAGGGGGTGATCGCGAGGTGATGACGCGCACCGAGCTGGTGGAGCAGTTCGCGCTCGACGGGATCAGCGGCGGCAACGCCGTGTTCGACACCGAGAAACTCGACTGGATGAACGGGCAGTACATCGCGCGACTGCCGATCGACGAGCTGGCCGCGCTGGTGGCGCCGGAACTCCTGACCGCGGTTCCGGACGCTGCGATCGACCCGCGCGATCCGTGGCTGCATCGGCTCCTTGAGTTGCTGCGGCCGCGCGCCCGCCGGCTCACCGAGTTTGCCGGGCAGGCCCGGCCGTTTCTCGTCGCCACCGTGTCGTACGACGACGAGGCGGTGAAGAAGCACCTGGCGGCGCCGGACATCGCGGCGCACGTGGCGGCGCTCGTCGAGCCGCTGCGCACGCTCGAGCCCTTCGACGAAGCCGGGGTCGAAGCCGTCGTGCGCGCCACGGCGGCTGCGCAGGGCATCAAGGCCGGGGCGCTCATCCACGCCGTCCGCGTGGCTGCGGTGGGCCGCGCGAACAGTCCCGGACTCTTCGAGGTGCTGGTCCTGCTGGGGCGCGAGCGCACGGTGGAGCGGCTGGAGCGCCTCCTCACGTTCCTCTCTTCGCGGACCTGACGCGCTCTCTCCTCACGGGACTGATCCGCGTCTCCCTCCCGACCTGACACACATCATGCGGGGTGTGGCGCGAACGCCACCACACCATGAGGCGTCGCCTGGCTGCGTTGCGCGGGGAGGTGGTGGCGCTGGCAGACGCCCTCTCCGGCCCCCGTACATGCCGAGTCAGGCAGCCAGAGCTTGTGACAAACGGCACGAAGTTGCACATCCAGGCCGAATAGGTTGAGATCACCGTCAATAGCTGTGCGGGTACGTTCGGCTGCGTGCCCCGCCCCGGAACAACCAGGTCACGGCTCCCGTGACCGGCAAACAGGGGAGGACAACGATGGCCATCGAAGATCGTGGCTTCGCGTCAATGGATCGCGCCAAGCAGCGCGAGATAGCCAGCAAGGGTGGTCGTGCCGCGCACCAGAAGGGCACGGCCCACGAGTGGACCACCGAGGAGGCCCGGGAGGCCGGGCGCAAGGGCGGCATGGCCAGCCATCGCCGCAAGAAACCGATGGACGAGCCCACGGCCGTGAATCCATCGGAGACGGTACCGCCCGTCGAGATCACGGGACAGAGCGGATCGGACGGAAGCGGCTCGGCGGCATAGGCTGCCAGGCGCCGACTCCGGCCAGCGTCCACCGACACCACCGGCCAATCGCGTGAACCACCAGTGCCTGGCACCATCAGACGGCCGTCCGGTCACCCCGGGCGGCCGTTTCGCATTTCAGGGCCCCATGCCCGACCCGCCGCCCCCCCTTCACCGCGAACCCCTTGATGCGGCCCTGCCGTTCCCGCTAGCATCGGTGTTTCCTGCCCGCCCGT
>JABFRY010000439.1 GCA_013140955.1 Acidobacteriota bacterium | reverse complement strand
GTCCGGCGCCGGTGCACGGCCAGGCAACCGTCCTGCCCCGCGGCACGCCAGCTCCGACGGTGCATCGTCGGACCGTCCCGCCTTCAGACCGAGCGGCGGCAGGCCGCAGTTCGCCGGTGCGGGACGCGGTCCCTCGCGCCCCGGTGGCGGCGCATCGTTTCGCCCGGGCGGAAGGTCGCGGCGCAGCGGGTCCCCGTCCTGAGGTACGCTTAAGGGCCGCACAGTGCGGAAGTCCAGGGGGCGCGCGGGGCGCGCCCTCGCATCAGCCGAAGGAGGCGTCGCGTGGTGCTTTACAACGTAGGCGACCGGGTGGCCCAGCCACAGTACGGAACCGGCACGGTCACCGCCGCGAACGAATATCACACGACGATCGAGTTCGATGAGCACGGACCCCGCACGTTCGTGACCAGCAAGGTGAAGCTCGAAGCGTCGGCGACGCCCGCGCCGGCCAAGGCCGTCAAGAAGTCGCGCAAGAAGGCCGCGCCGAAGAAGGCCGCCGTGGCGGAGCCGGTGATCGACGACACGCTCTCAGCCGATGGCGACGAGGGTCACAGCGACGACGGCCACTCCGACGACGGGCACGCCGACGACGGGGAGGGCCACGACGAGCTGGGCCTCGACGAGATCTCCGCCTCCGACGAATAGCAGGACGCGGCGGGGTCTCGCGCCCGCCGCCCGTCCCAGCAGCGCCAAGTCCTGAGCGCCCGTTCCCTCAGCGCGCGAACACCAGCAGGCTGTTGGCCGGCAGCGTGAGCGCCGCCGACCAGCCGCACCCGTGCAGCGGTGCCGCCTCCGTTCCCACCCACCCGCCGTTGCCCACCGCGTTCGCATTCACCCAGTTCTCGTACACGTCGCTGTTGAACACTTCGCGCCACGCGCCGCCGTGCGGAAACCCGATGCGGTAGCCGAAGCGGTTGTGCGGCGACAGGTGCGCCACCACCAGCACGTCGCGGCCTTCGCCCTCCACCCAGCGCTGGAAGGCCAGCACGCGGTTTGCGTCGTGCGCGTGGATCACGCGGAAGCCCTGGCCGCGCAGCGCCGGGTGCTCCCACCGCAGGTGCAGCAGGTCGCGCGTGAAGCGCAGGTGGTCGCGCATCTGCTGGTCGCCCGCGTCGAGGCCCGCCCAGTGCAGCAGCAGGTTCTGCCGATCCGCGACATTGTCGGACCACGGCTTGTCCTCGAGAAACTCCTGCCCCATGAAGAGCATGGGAATGCCCGGCGCCGTGAGCCCGAGGCCGGTGGCCACGCGTGCGCGGCTTCGGCCGTACCACGAGCGTGGGTTGCCGGGGTCGCCGAGCGCGGCCACGCGCGGTTCACGCCCTTCGTAGACGATGTCGTGGTTTTCCGGGCCCTGCACCCACTGCGACACGTGGGCAAAGCCCTCCGGCCACAGGCTGCGCGCGAGCCCCGTCATGTCGAGCGGGCGCGCGTCAGGCGCGCTGGCGTCACCGACGACGTGGCGCACCGCAATGCGCAGACCGTCTGTGAGCGAGGCATCGAAGCCCGCGCCCGATGGCGGCGGCTGCACGACGGCTGGATTCACGCCCCAGTACTCCGCCTTGTGGAACGCCGAGGGACGGTGATGGTGCAGCGTCGTGGTGAGGTCCTGGCAGAAGCGCCAGCCGTGCGGCGCGCCGTCGTGGTCGATCACGCTCACCTGGTCGTAGCGGAAGCCGTCCACGTGGTATTCGTCGAGGAAGAACGTGGCGTTGCGGATGAGGAAGTCGCGCACCTCGGGCTTGCCGAAGTCGAACACCAGGCCGCCGGCGTGCCCGCGGTCGCTGAAGTACAGCGAGCGCCAGTGCCCGCCCGCCGTGTCCTGGCGGTCGAAGAAGTAGAGACTCTCGTCGCCGAAGTCGCCGCCCGCGTGGTTGTACACCACGTCGAGCAGCACGGCCAGGCCGTGCAGGTGGCACACGTCCACCAGCGCCTTGAGCTGATT
This sequence comes from Acidobacteriota bacterium, assembly GCA_013140955.1. Lineage (GTDB taxonomy): Bacteria > Acidobacteriota > Vicinamibacteria > Vicinamibacterales > UBA2999 > JABFRY01. The sequence goes on along the minus strand of JABFRY010000439.1, from coordinate 18,145 downwards.
CATCTCGCCGCGCAGGTCCTCGGCCTCGTACTCCCGGTGTCCCCGCGCCGCGAGCAGCCGGTTCACCGCGTCCACGTACGGCGGCAGGCGCGCGTCCTCCACCGCGTAGTCCATCTCGGGCGAGAAGTAGTCGGTGCCGTTGTAGCCCAGGCTGAAGGCCGTCTGGAATTCCTGGATGGGCATCAGCTGCACCGCCGTCACGCCCAGCTCCGCCAGGTATGGCACCTTGCGCGCCACGTCCAGGAAGGTGCCGCCCTTCTCTGGCACGTGCGGGGTGAAGAAGGTGCCCACGTGCAGCTGGTAGATGACGAAGTCGTCGAACCGCGGCGTGACGAACCCGCTGTCGTGCCACCGAAAGTCGCGCCGGCGCACCACGCAGTCGCTCGGCCACGGCGTCTGCAGCTCGCGCGCGTACGGGTCGCGCTTGGGCCCTTCGCTTCCCTCGCCTACCACCCAGAAGATGTAGCGGTGCCGATCCTCCACGCCCGGGATGAAACCGCGCCAGTGCCCGTGCGCGTCGGCGGTGAGCAGGCTGGCGTCGTCGCGCACCCGCTGGTTGAAGTCGCCGAGCACGTACACGGCGCGCGCCTGCGGCGCCCACACGCGGAACGTGGCGCCGCCGGGCACGAGCGTGGCGCCCATCGGGGTGGCGGCGTCGATGTGATCGAGCGAAGCTGGCATGTGGTCTCTCCGTCGCTGTTCTTCGAGCACGGTGCGCGCCGTCTTCCAGACTGACGCTGTTGCGTCGCTTGCAAGTCGGCCTGTGCCGCTGCGGGACACTGACACGCCAACCTGCTCCCTACTCGGGCGGGTCAACGTGCAGCGTCAGGCCGCGGGCCGACACGATGCGCACGGTGCTGCCCACGGGCATCTCGCGCGCGGAGCGCATCTCGGCCCGCCACAGTTCGCCGCGCACGCGGATGTAGCCGCGCGGGGTCAGCGGCTCGGTCACCACGCCGTGCCCGCCCACCAGGTGCTCCGCCGCACTCGCAGGCCCTTCTTCGTAGGCCGACCGGACGAAGCGGTACAGCACCAGGTCCTTGGCCGTCCACGCGATCAGGATGACCGCCGCCAGCCAGCCCGAGAGCCCAAGCTCGGTGCGCAGGACGAAGAGCAGCGCGGCCAGCAGCACCCAGCCCGGGACCTGCAGGAGGAGGTAGCGGAGGAACGTGCGGTCGTGGGCGCGTGGCATGGGAGCGCGACTCCACAGACGGTAGCACGCGGGGCGTGCGCACAAGCTGAGCCTCCGCCAGTTGCCGTCGGACGGGTAGAATAGGCGCTCGGCGCCCGCATTTCTGTCAGTGCGGGACGCCGGCCGACGCCGGGGTCACCGCACGAGGGGCCCGCCGCAGGCGCCGGGAGCCGTGCATCCGGGGCCGTCCCTCATGGGCGACGATCGCGGACGACGACGCGGAGGGATGGCCGAGTGGTTTAAGGCGGCGGTCTTGAAAACCGTTGGCTCCGAAAGGGGCCCGGGGGTTCGAATCCCTCTCCCTCCGCCACAGATGGCACGGTCCCTTCCAGGCACGCGGTCATGTCCCTCTTCTCGTATAATCCGCGCCAATCGGTTTCGTCCGACCGTGGTGAGGTGCCTATGCGTACGCTTCTAGCCGTTGGCCTCAGCCTGGCGCTCGCGGCCTCTGCTGCGGCTCAGAACTCCGTCGTGTCACTGCCAGAGGGTCACGAGTTCACCAATCCCGAGCGTGGGCCGTTCTCGTTGTCCCCGGATGGGATGTCGTTGGTCTACCTGGCCAGGGCCACGGTATTCGTGAGGGCCGTCGGAGGCGGTGCGTCGATGCTCGTCCCGGGACCGCTCCAGGGACGCGGCAAGAGCAATCCGGTGTTCTCTCCTGATGGGCGTCAGATTCTCTACTGGGCGCAAGACGACTCAGTGCTTCAACGCGTGGCGGTGTCCGGCGGCACACCCGTCACCATCGCGCGAGTGAGTAATCCGCTCGGCCTCAGCTGGGGTGAAGACGGAGCGATCCTGGTCGGCGCCGGCCCCGATGGCGTCCAACGCGTGCAGGCATCAGGCGGTGTGGTCGAGACGATCGTTCGGCTTGCACCAGGTGAATCGGCGCGCCAGCCCCAGATGCTCCCTGGCGGAGAACTCGTCCTCTTCACGCTCGCGGTTGGGACACCGACCAACTGGGAGCAGGCGCGCGTCGTCGTGCAGTCGCTGCGATCGGGGAACCGAACGGTGGTGGCCCCCGGGCGTGACGCTCGGTTTGTGCCCTCCGGGCATCTCGTCTACGTCGCTGGTACGACGCTCGTGGCCGCCGCCTTCGACGCGCGCACGCTCGTCGCAGGACCACCGACGACCCTCGCCCCCTCTATTGCGTCGAACGCCGGTACTGGCGCGGCCTTGCTCAGTGTGGCCGCCAACGGTGCATTGGCGTACGTCAACAACAGCGTCGCACCGATACAGCTCGAGCGCGTCGGGCTCGATGGAACGAGGCGCACGCTCGGCGCTGTTCCAGCGGGCACGACCGCGCCGCGGGTGTCCCACGACGGCACGAAGGTCACCTTTGCCGCAGCGGGGGACATCTACGTTGCAGACCTCGAGAACGTGGCCGGCGCGAAGAAAGTGATCGCCAACGGCACCTTCCCGCTCTTCAGCCCTGACGGTCAGTGGCTCGCGTTCGGCTCGCTGGGCACCAAGCGGAACAACGGTGAGGAACGTTTGTTCATGCAACGCTCCGACGGCTCGGGCGAGGCGGAGTTGATCGTCAAGCCGGGTCGGGCCCCGGAACACTGGCGCCAAGGCGACCAGGGTTTCACGTTCATCACGCATCGCGGCGGCGCCAACAACTACGATCTCTGGGTGTACGCGCCCGACAAGAAGGAAGTCGAGCCGCTTGTCGTCGTCGATGAGTCCGCCCAACTGAGCAGCGCTCTGTCTTCCGACCGGAAGTGGTTTGCCTACATGTCGTCTGAGTCGGGCGATTGGCAGATCTACGTGCAGCCGTATCCGGCGACCGGCACGAAGTATCAGGTGACCACGACCGGAGGTCGTTCACCCATGTGGACGGCGGACGGGCGCCTCGTCTACGACAACGACGGGAAGCTCTTCGCCATTGCCACGACACTCGGTGCGCAGCCCCGGTTCGGGTCGCCGGTCGAGTTGCCGGTGGGAGGGCACATCCAGCCGCTCCTTCGGCGCAATTGGGACATGATGCCGAATGGAATGGAGATGCTCATGCTCTTTCGCCCGGGCCCCGCCATTCAGGTCGTCCGCGACTGGACGAGTACGGTCCCGGCCCGTTGATGGGCACGGCGCCATGATGAACGCCCTGCGCGTCGCAGTGGGGATGCTCATCATGGTGGAGCCAGCAGGGGGGCATCATTCGATCTCGGCTGTCTACGACGCCAGCCGATCGACGACGATCGATGGCGTGGTTGTCGAGTTCCACTATGTCAACCCACATCCGTACCTGATCGTGTCCGTGCCCGATGCCGGCGGACCATCCACCAATTGGACCCTCGAGCTCGACAATCGCAATGAATTGGCCGACATCGGTGTGTCGGCGTCGACCCTGCGTCCGGGGGAGCGCGTCGTCGTGACCGGGAGTCGATCGAGAGCCCAACCGCGCAACCTCTACGTCCGGAAGCTCGTGAGACCAGCCGATGGCTTCGAGTACGAGCAGGTGGGCGCGCGCCCACGCGTCAAACGGCCCTGAACCACTTCCTCGCCCGGACGTGCTATTCACCGCGCGTTACTGGCACGGAGGAGGTGACTCGACACCTTCGGCGTCAGCCGCGTGCGGGCCCGTTACGTGGCGCAGTTCAGCCGCGCGGCCTGGTACCGGACGTCGACGCGCGACGCCTGGGCCGCTCTGCGGGCGCGGATCCTGGCGTTGGCCCACGCGCCCGCGGTGAAGGACTGGGCGTACCAAGCGGCGTGCAGCTCGACTTCATCCGACCCGGCAAACCTGTCGAAAACGCCTTCATCGAGGTCGCGTCGCCGCAGCCGGAGTCCTCGATTAGGTAGGGACGCCCACGCAGGACAACCGTCGGGAGTGGCATTTGCGTTGCGCGCAGGGTTGCTCTTGCGGTCGTCTGCATTGCGCCTTGACCACCGTAGTGCCGACCCGGCGTATCGGACCAGGAGGCGCCTGGCGCTCTACGGCGATGTCACCAGGCGGAGTTCGCGGCGGCCGAGCACCTGATGACCCCGGGTGTACCCGTCGTGCCCTTCGCCATGCCGATTGCGACGGCGATGGAGCGGTGGGGGTCCCTCCGACGCTGGCCGTGTCATGAACGGGCGCGGAATAGCACAGGGTCCGCTCCGCCGAGCACCCGACGGTAGTCGTCGGGAGTGTCGACGTCGGCTCCGGCCTCGGGGCAGTCGACCACATGCGCTTGGTCGGTATGCCTGGCGATGAGGCCCTTGCACCCTTCGCCAGGAGCGAGCTGTCGGAGGAGGAGGGCGCACGGCCCGGAGAAGAGCGCTGGCACGCCAACGGTGCCGAGATATCTGGATGCGACGATCGGCATGCCCGTCGCGTGCTGGGCGGCGAGCAGACGCGCCACCGATGCACTGTCGACGAACGGCTGATCAGCCAGCATGATCACCACGCGCTCGACTCCGAGGTCGAGCGCCGCCGTTGCACCGGCCCGGATGGACGTGCCGATGCCGTCGCTCCATTCCGGGTTCTCGACGAGCTGCGCTCGCACGCCGGCCAGCGCATCCCGGACGTGGGAGTGGTGCGCCCCCACGACCACGACGGCGTGATCGACGCCGGCCCCGAGCGCGGCGTTCACGGCGCGCCGAACCAGAGGCTCGCCACGGAAGTCGAGCACCTGCTTGGCACGTCCCATCCGCGTAGCGGCGCCGGCGGCAAGCACGACGGCGGCACAGCGCGCCGCGTCACGATGCCCGAATGCCACCGATGACCTCGCAGAACCGCGGCCGTTCACCCCGTACCGAGCCGATCGGGGGCGTCCCGGTTTCTCGGACCGCGGCATGAATCGGCTCCAGCCGTCCGCGGAGCTCGCCTCCACGACGCCCGGCGATCACGGCCTGCACTTCCGCGGCAATCGAGAGCGCCACACCGGCCGGGTCGTCTCCCCCGATGTCGTGCCCGATGGGCGCGTGGACCCACGACGGGACCGGCAGGCCGATTTCCCGAAAGAGCCGTTCGCTGCGCGCCCGTGGCCCGAGCAGTCCCAGGTACCTGGGGCGACGGTCGAGGAGATGCGGAAGCAGGCGCCGATCCAGAGGATAGTTGTGGGTCATCATCACCACCACCGAGTTCCGGTCGATGTCGAGGTCGGCTGGCAGCTCGCCCCGTCTCAGGAGCACCAGGCGCGTTGCCCCCGGGAATCGGTCGGCGGTCGCGTAGGCCGGCCGCCCGTCGGCCACCGTGACGCGCCAGCCAAGGGTCCCCGCCATGGAGACGAGCGGCACCGCATCGTCTCCAGCGCCAAGCACCAGGACATCCGGAGGCACTGCGAGCACCTCGATGAAGGCCTCACAGTCGTCGACCCGAGCCAGACAGGACCGGCCGTCTGCGAGGCTCCGCACGGCGTGCTCTGCCACAACCGTCTTGAGCGCCGAGGTTGCGAGCGAACCGCCGCAGATCCCGGAAGCATCGACGAGCAATCGATCCCCGACCGCACGGCCCGAGTGACCCGCCGCAATCACGGTCGCCACCGCGGCCGGCGTACGGCTGCGGAGACAACCGTCGAGAAACGCCAGTGCCGACTCGGCCTCTGACGTTCGTATCCGCTCGAGCAGGACGTACACCTGCCCGTTGCACCCGAGGCCGAACTCCCAGGCCCCATCGTCGTCATCGCTCGTGTCGTAGATGCGAACGAGGGGCTGTCCCGACTCGGTGAGCCACCAGCACTTCCGTGCGAGGTCGCCCTCGAGGCAGCCGCCGCTGATCGTGCCCACCCGCCGGCCGTCGCGCAGGACGAGCATGCGTGCGCCGGGCCTCCGGTACGCGGAGCCGGTGACGTGCACCACCGTCGCCAGCACCGCGTCCTCGCCCCGCTCACGCAGTTCACGCCATGCCCCGAGAACGGCGTCACGCTCGCTCATGGCTCAGAGCCCACCCATGCGGGCTGCAGGGAAGAGCGGCAGGGTGCGAATGCGGCGTCCGCCCAGCTTGTAGCAGGCCGCCGCCAGCGCCGGCGCAAAGGTCGGCACCCCGAGTTCGCCCGCCCCGCCGATGGCCGCGGTGCGATCCGCCACCGACGGATTCGGGAGGATCGTGACGTCGACGTCCGGCATCTCGTTCAGCCGGATCATCCGACTGCTGTTGAAGTTCTTCACCTGCGCCGCGCCGTTCACGAATGTCTGCCGGCCGTACAGCGTGGCGTTCAGCCCGTGCACCATACCGCCCACCAGCTGCGCCTCGATCGAATCAGGGTTGACGGCCAGGTAGCAGTCGATTGCGATCCACACCTTGTTGATGCGTACGCTGGTCGTCGTCAGGTTCGAAGCCTCGACGACCTGCGCCACGATGCTGCCGAAGGCCGTGCCGATGGCGATGCCACGGGCGCGGCCTGCGCGCGGCGGAGAGAGCCAGCCGGAGCGGTCGGCAACGGCATCGAGCACCTGCATCCATCGAGGATCGGTGAGCAGTCCTCGCCGGAAGAGGTACGGATCCTGGGATGCCGCCTCCGCGAGCTCATCGATCATCGATTCGACACCGAACGTGTTGAGCGACGCGCCGACCGAGCGCCAGAACCCCACCGGGACGGGCGACGGATGGGCCACGTACTCGATGGCACGGGTGCCGAACGCGTACGGAAGGTGGGTGGCACCCTCGATGCCCTGACTGTCGCCGAGGGCCCCGAGGACCCGGCCGCGTTGCCCCAGGATGGATGGCGACACGTTGCGGTACGAGAAGCCGGTGACGTTGCCGTCCTGAGCGAGGCCCGCGCGGGCGCGGATGACTGCCATGGGGCGGTACTGGTCGTGCGTGAAGTCTTCCTCACGAGGCCACATCAGCTTCACCGGACGGCCAACGGCCATCCCCACCTGAACGGCCTGGCTTACGAAGTCGGTTTCCGCCTTTCGCCCGAGGCCGCCGCCGAGATACGTGGTGTGCACGGTCACCTGGTCCGGCGACAGTCCCGTCAGCGACACCACCAGGCCCAGGGCGGACGTGGCCGACTGTGTTGGGGCATAAACGTCGCAGCGGACACCCGCAACATAGTCCACCGTGCAGTTGAGGACCTCCATGCACGCATGCGCGACGTATGGCAGCGAGTACACCGACTCGACGATGGACGGTGATCCGTCGATGGCCGCCGTCGTGCTCCCTGCTTCACCCTCGACCGTGTACACGGTACCGGGCGGATTCGCCCCGCCGGGGACGAAGGGCGTTCCTCCCGACGAGAGCGCCAGGCCGTCGGCCAAGAACCTGTCGCTATTGAGCGCCGATGCATTCGCCGGCAGTCGCCAGGACACCTTGAGCCGCTTCGCGGCCTGCCACGTATCCCACGTGTTGGTCCCGACAACGGCCACGGCATTCACGTTACCGACCGCCTCGCCTCCCCGCTCCGTACCGGCCACGACCTGCGTGGGAACCACCGCAATCGTGCCGCTCGGACGCGAGGGCGTTCTGGCCAGCGTGCCTCCGACGCTCGGCGCGTGGCGGATCACCGCGTAGACCATATTGGGCAGGCGGATGTCGATGCCGTACTTCGCGCTGCCGTCCACCTTGGCTGGTATGTCCAGCCTGGGCACGGAGCGGCCAATCACGGCGAACTCGTCATCCGGCACGAGCGGCGCACTGGCGGGAGGAGGCAGGGCCGCCGCGTCTGCGGCCACCTCGCCGTAGGTGAGCGATCGCCCCGTGGGGGCGTGTGTGATCACGCCGTCCCGCACCGAGTAGCGTGCACGATCCTGGTCGCCGATCCGGTTCATGGCCGCCTGCACGAGCATCTCGCGCGCCGCCGCGCCCGCATCGCGCATCCGCCAGAAGTTCCTCCGGATCACGCTGCTTCCCACCGTGTTGATGGCTGAACCCACCGGCGCAGGGCTGGCGAGCGTCGGGCCACCCTGCACGGCGCGGATCCGCGCGTAGTCCACCATCAGGTCTTCCGAGAGAATCTGCGCCAGGCCGGAGAAGGATCCCTGGCCCATCTCCGACGAGCCGATGGTGAGGGTGACGCTGTTGTCGGCGCCGATCTCGAGCCAACTGTTGACGGTGGCGCCGGTCGCGGCTGGCGGCGGCGGGACGCCTGCTTCCGCAAGGTCTACCCGGGAGACGTTCTGCAGCACGAAGCCGAGCACGAGCCCGCTACCGGTGCGTACCAGGAAGTCCCGCCTGCTCACTCCGCGCGTGTCGCGTCCCGCTGATGAATCGATCGTTCTGGTCGTCACGGTCTGGCTCCTTCGGATCAGAGGTTGGAGAGAGCCTTCTTGATGCGCGGGTAGGTGCCGCACACGCAAAGGTTCTTGCACTCGGACGCGATTTCTTTGCCGCGATGCCCGTCGTTGATGGCGCCGGCCACGGTCATGAGCATGCCTGGCTGGCAGTAGCCGCACTGGGGCACCTGTTCATCGACCCACGCCTGCTGCGCAGGATGCAGGCCTCCGGCCCCGAGCCCCTCGATGGTGACGATCTTCTTGCCGACTGCCGACGACGCGTCGAACACGCACGAGTGCTCGCGTTGTCCGTCGATGAGCACCGTGCACGCGCCGCACACTTCGATGCCGCATCCGTACTTCGTGCCGGTGAGTCCGATCAGATCCCGCAGCACCCATAGCAGCGGCATGTCAGGGTTGCTGACGGAAACTGTGTAGTTCTTCCCGTTCACGTTGAACGTCATGCGGCGCCTCCACTAAGACAGAAATAAGACTCTCGTGTGCGCGTCTGGTGTCAGGCCAGGCGCGCCGTGCGCCGAAGCAAGGAAAAGGCCAGAGACTGCACGCACGCGTGCACGCGGAGCCAGAAATGAAGCCGCAGGGATTTCGAGATCGCAATGGGCTGGAGAATGGTGTCGTGATGAAGGGTGAGACCGCGACGCACTGTATTGACTGGCGTCAGTGCGGTTTCGCAAATTACACGACTGACATGCGGGCGGACAGACGCCCTTGATTAGACGAATCTAAGAAGCACGAGATCCATGTGCGACGACGTGCTCTCCCGCAGCTGTCCCCCGTCCTGTCCCCCCTGCTCACCTACTAATACGGACCGAGGTCGTCCCGTCGGTCGGCCGGCGATACGGAGGCTCGTCGTGAGAAGGTCTGTCCAGCGTGTGGTGGTGATTCTGAGTCTGCTCCTTCCTTCGAGCGCGCTCGCCTCGCCGATTACGGTCACCGGTACGTTCACCTCGTTCACGTCGTGGGTGTTTGCACCCCCTTTGCGCCCTGCCCGCGTCAATGGCACCCCGTTGATTAGCGGCGGCGGCGCGCCGGTGGGGCAGAACAGTGGCGGGACCGACTACTTCCTGAGTGACACCATCGTCTTCCCGGGCGGCAGCGATACGACCCATCTCGAGTTCGCCTACGACGACCCGCCCAACCTGACGAACGTCTTCGAGTTCATCCCCGCCACCGGTCTCGATGTGAGCGTGGGAGACACGTTTCAGGTCGGCACGTTTCGATTCACCAACGGGCAGTGGTTCCCGCAACTCGACATGGGGTTCACCGTCACGACGCACTCGGCCGATGCCGCACTCGACGGTCACGCGTTCTCCGGCACGCTCCGGCTGATCAGCAATTCGACAGACGGTACGGACCCGCACGCCGAAGCCGACTTCTTCTACTTTCTGGAACGTCCCGACCTTGGAAGCTGTCGCGTCTTCGACCTCGCTTTTCAACCCGCGGGCAGTCCAGGCAACGTCGGCACGTGTGCGATGGACGTTCGCATCGGCTCGCTGATTCCCACGGCCTTCTCGGCCACGAGCCCCGCGGCGTTCACCAATGCGTCCACGGCGCCCGGACCGGTCAACCCCGTTCCTGAGCCTGGCGTGCTGGGGTTGCTCGCAGTGGGCATCGTGACGGCCGGCGTGCGGAAGGCCCGACGGACCGGTGGATTCCGCGGTGGGAGCGATGCTGCGGGGTCGTTGATGCGAATCCGGTCGTCCCTCGGGGAGGAGCGAAGTCCATGTGCATCTCACGCGTAGTGGTCGCAGGAGTCCGTGACGCAGTCCGCGCGGCCTGGTGGGTAAGCGTCGTCGCGGCGCTCGTGGCCGCTGCTCCAACCGTGGCCGGCGCACACGCGGGCAACAACAGCCCGTCGGTGGTGCACGCCTGCGTCGGTACGCTGACGCAGATCGTCCGCATCGTGGGTGTGACCGGCAGCTGTGCGAGCCGGCTGGAGACGCCGCTGCACTGGGCACTCGCCGGCCCGCAGGGCGCACCGGGCTCCGCAGGTCCTGTGGGGCCAGCAGGACCCGCTGGTGCAATGGGCCTCACAGGTTCGACGGGCGCGACCGGTCCGGCGGGCGCCGTGGGACCGGCCGGAGCCGACGGGCTGCCAGGAGCGGAAGGACCGCCGGGACCCGCGGGTCCGCAAGGTGCCCAGGGCCCTGAGGGCTCCAGTGCGGCGCTGACCAACATCTCCTGTCCGGCGGGGGAAGCGGTCTCCGGCTTCGACGCGACCGGCATGCCAATCTGCCAGACACCGACGGTCAGCGGCACGCTCGACCAGGACGGCGACGGCGTGCCGGATGCGGTAGACCCGTGCCCCGCCACCCCAAGCCCGGTGATGGAGGGTACCGTCTACTGCCCTGTGACGATCTACAGCGTGGTGGACGGCCTGGTGAGCCCAGGCGCAGGTGTCCTGCTGTCCAACGGCCTCGTGACCGGTGCATCGCCCGGCAACGTCACCGTGTCAGCCGATCCGGCGGACGTGAGCTACCAGGGCCCCGTGTCGCTCACGGTGTCCCTGGGCCAGGTAGTGTCTCCGCCTGTTGGGGCGAAGGTAAGCATCCTGGCCGTCGTCGAGAACACGTCCAGCGTCACCGCCGTGCTCATCACGGTCACGTCGTTCACCCCCTGAGTGGGCTCGTGCGCAGAAGAGGGGTCCTGCCGTCCGCGGGCGGCCGGGAGGACACCTTCTTTCGGGGGTCACGGGTCGAGAAGCTTACGGTACGCCACCCCGGACAACCGTCGGGAGTGGCATTCGCGACGCGCGCAGGGCTACTCTTGCGGCCATGAACACAACAGTGGTCCTGGTACATGGCGCGTGGCACGGGGCGTGGTGCTACGAACGGGTGATTCCCCTGCTGGCGGCACATGGCATCGTGGCTGTGGCCCGCGACCTGCCGGCGCATGGACTGAATGCCCGTTTCCCGAAGTCGTACGATGTCCGGCCCCTCGACGCGGCGGCGTTTGCGGCGGAGGTGTCGCCGCTTGCGGGTACGACACTGGACGACTATGCGAACAGCATCATCGCCACCATCGATCAGGTGAGGGCGGGGGGACAGTCCAGGGTCATCCTGGTGGGTCACAGCATGGGCGGGGTGGCCATCACGGCGGCCGCCGAGCGCGTACCCGACAAGATCGACGCGCTGGTGTATCTCACGGCGTTCATGCCGCGCTCCGGCATCGGCGCCACCGACTACATCCATGCTCCCGAAAACGCGGGCGAGCTCGTCGGTCCACAGCTCCTGTCGGATCCGGCGGTGACCGCTGCCTTGCGCATCGACCACCGCAGTGCCGACCCGGCGTATCGGGCCAGGACGCGCCTCGCCTTCTACGGCGACGTCAGCGAGGCGGACTTTGCGGCGGCCGAACACCTGATGACGCCGGATGTACCCGTCGTGCCCTTCGCCACGCCCATTGCGACGACGGTGGAGCGGTGGGGCTCCCTGCCGCGTCACTACATCAAGGCGCTGAAGGACCGCGCCATCCTGCCCGCCCTGCAGGACCGCTTCATCGCGGAGGCCGATGCCTTCGCTCCCGACAATCCCACGCGGGTGCACGAACTCGACACCAGCCATTCGCCCTTCATCGCCGCACCTGCGGCGCTGGCCGATCTGCTGGCCCGTATCGCCGCCGGCTGAGCGACAGACTCGCTGATGAGTCGCCGGGGCACCGCCTGTGGCGGGGCGCCGCACCGACGGTGTATCGTTCGGGGCTCCCCCCATGGCGTCCCACACCACCCGGCCACCCCGCCCGCCGCTTCGTGAGCCGGCCGACGCCTTCGTGCACGACGCGGAGCGGCAGCTGCGCGAGGAGGGCCTCGCCGGGGCCGACGAAGAATTCTCTGCGCCTCCCGAGGTCCTGCCCGCCGAGCCCGGACGCTTCATGCTGCACTTCCTCGGCTACTACCGGTGGCCGCTGGTGTTCATGTTCGCGCTCGAGCTCGGTCAGGCGGCGTGCCAGATCCTGATTCCGAAGGCAGTGCAGCGGCTCATCGACTCGGCGGTGGCGCTGCAGGGCACGACAACGGCGTCGGTGTGGACCGCGCTGGCCGGCCCCATGTGGTTCTTCGTGGCGCTCAACGTCGGCATCCTGGTGTTCAGCCGCACCAGCGGGGCCACGCTGGTGATGGTGGGCCCGGCGCTTCGGCGGCGCGTGCGCAACAGCCTGTACGCCTACCTGCAGCGGCACTCGCAGCGCTACTTCATGGGCAACTTCGCGGGCTCGCTGGCCAATCGCCTCTCCGAAGTGTCGATGGGCGTCAACCACTCGTTGTGGACGGTCCTGTTCGACTTCTGGCCCGTCACGGTCACGCTCGTCGTGTCCCTCGTCCTGCTCGCCCAGGTCAACGCGTGGCTGGCCATCGTGCTCGCCGCCTGGACGGTGGCGTACGTGATCGTGTCGTACCGGCTGGCGATGCGGTGCCGGGAGTATGCGCGGACGTTCGCGGCGGCTCGGAGCGCGGTGAGCGGCAAGATCGTGGACGCCGTCACCAACGTGATGAGTTCCAAGCTGTTCGCCCGCATGGAACACGAGCGGCGCTACCTGGGTCACTACCTCGACCTGGAAGTGACGGCCGCCAAGCGCACGTTCTGGTTCATGGAACGCATGCGCTGGTTCCAGTTCGTCGCGACGCTGTCGTTGCAGGTCGGCATGATCGGCTACGCCGCCGACCTGTGGCTGCGTGGCGGCATCTCGGTCGGGTCGTTCGCGATGGTGGCGAGCCTGCTGCTGCTCGTCATCAACGACGTCCGCAATCTGAGCCGGCGGTTCCTCGAGTTCTTCGAGTACATCGGCAACATCACCGACGGCGTGGGCGTGATCATCCGGCCCCACGAGGTCACCGACGAGGGCGCGGCGCACGAGCTGCACGTCACGGGCGGCGAGATCCGGTTCGAGCAGGTGGACTTCCGCTATCCGGGTGGCATGGAGGTCTTTCGCGGGCTGTCGCTGACGATTCAGCCGGGCGAGCGCGTCGGGCTCGTCGGCTTCTCCGGCTCCGGCAAGTCCACGTTCGTGAACCTGATTCTGCGCCTCTACGACATCCAGGGCGGGCGCATCCTCATCGACGGCCAGGACATCCGCGAGGTGACGCAGGATTCACTCAGGCGGGCGGTTGCGATGATCTCCCAGGACCCGATGCTGTTCCACCGGTCGCTGCTCGAGAACGTGCGCTACGGCCGGCTCGATGCCACCGACCAGGAGGTGCAGGACGCGGCCCGGCAGGCACACGCGCACGAGTTCATCGTGTCGTTGCCCGAAGGCTACGAGTCGCTCGTCGGCGAACGCGGTGTACGGCTGTCGGGCGGCCAGCGCCAGCGCATCGCCATCGCGCGGGCCATCCTGAAGGACGCGCCCATCTTCTTCATGGACGAAGCCACGTCGAGCCTCGATTCGGTCACCGAACGGCACATCCAGAACAGCATCGAGCGCCTGATGCACAATCGCACGTCGATCGTCATTGCCCATCGGCTGTCCACGATCTCGCACCTGAACCGGATCGTGGTCTTCCACGAGGGCGAAGTCGTGGAGGACGGCACACACGCGGAGCTGCTCGCGCGCGGGGGCCACTACGCGCGGCTCTGGAGCATGCAGGCCGGCGGGTTTCTGCCGGAGCACCTCGGAGAAGAAGCGTGGCCTCCGGAGGTCCGCTGAACAGCCGTCGAAACGCGCCAGGCCCGACCCCTATGCCGGTCAGTCTCGGTGCGTCCGCGGAGGGGTGCCACTGCCATAGAATGGGAACTCGCTAAGCGTCGTGGGAGGCAGAATGAGCGCGCTCGATCGGATTACGGTTGACCCCACCGTGTGCGGAGGGCGCCCCTGCGTCCGTGGCATGCGTATCCGCGTGAAGGACGTCCTCGACCTCCTGGCGGCGGGCGCAACGCACGAAGAGATCCTCGGGGACTATCCGTACCTGGAGCCCGACGACATCACTGCCGTGCTGGAGTTTGCCGCGCGCCAGAACGACCACCCGGTCCTCCGGAGCGCGTAGGTGCGCTTCCTCGTCGACGCCCAGTTACCCCCTGTCCTGGCCCGTCGGCTCGAGTCCCTGGGTCATCGTGCCGAGCACGTGGTCGACCAGGGAATGACGTCGGCTTCCGACACCACGATCTGGGGGTACGCCGCGAGCGTCGGAGCGATCATCGTGACCAAGGACGAGGACTTCGCGGTACGACGCCTGTTGATTGACGGTCCTTCGATCGTGTGGCTTCGCCTGGGGAACAGCCGACGAGTTGCGTTGCTGGCTCGCGTGGAGGCGGAACTGCCGGCGATTGTTGCGGCTCTCGAGCGGGGTGAGTCGCTCATCGAGGTCGTCTGAGTCGGCGCGAGTGCCTGGTGGCAGCCCGCCTTGCCGCCGACCCGATGGCCCAATGTCCGTGCCCGCAGGCGCCCCTTGCGTCCGTGACCTGCGTGTCCCCGCGTGAAGGACGTCCTCGACCTCCTGGCGCTGGGTGCGACACACGAGAGGGTGCTCACCGCCGTGCTGGAGTCGTCGCGCGTCGAGTAGGGTCAGCCTGGTTGACACCGTAGCTTGCCCGGTACACTGAGTCGATGGAAGTAAGCCTTTCTCCCGATCTCCAGGGCAAACTGGCGCGGGCCGCTGATCGCCGCGGCGTGTCGGCCGACGTGCTGATCCGTGAAGCCATCGAGCGAGCCGTCGACTACGACGACTGGTTCGTCCGCGAGGTCGAGAAGGGCCTCGCCGAGATCGACGCCGGGGAAGTCCTGACCCACGACGCCGTAGGTGACCGTCTAAAGCAGAGGCTGGCTGAGCATCAGTCCCGTCGGTGATCGAACTCCGGGCGGGCCTTGGCCACCAGTTCGTCGTCCAGGATCAGCGTCGTTCGCACTGCATCAGTCTGGCGTCACGATGCATACGCGTCAACGAGCGTCATCGACGCGGGATAGCCTCGAGGAGTGTCGGCAGCGCTGCTCACCCGAAAGCAACCCTGCAGAGCCGCTAAACCCGCACCGACATCAGCGCCGCCAGCTCCCCCACGTTCCCCAGCGCGTCCAGCGTGTTCACCCGCTCCACGATGGCCTCGGCGCGCGCCTCGCCCAGCACCGGCGCGATGAGGCCGCGGGCCTTGTCCGCCACCTGCGCGTACGAGAGCGGGTTTTCCCGTGTGCCTGGCGCGTGGCGAGTGAACCGCTCCACCGTGCGGCCGTCGGCGAGGGTCACCTGCACCAGGCCGCTGCGCGGGGCGCTGGGGTCGTTCAGCTGTGGATCCCCGATGAGGGTCACGCGCTCCCGCACCGCGCGCACGGCGGGGTCCAACATGCGTTCGCGCGAGTGGCTGGCGTCGAACGACACCGTGCCGTCCACGAGCGCCACCGCGATGAGGTGCTGGCAGTTCACGTCGGGCATCGGGCTGTTGTCTACGATGCCGGCGCCGTCGGGCGGCATGCGCACCACGATGCGCGACACCGAGGCCGGCGTCAGCGCGTGCTCCCGGTACAGGCCGAGGAACGCGTCGAGCGGCGACTGGATGGGATAGCCCACCGAAAACACCTTGATGGCCGTCTCCGACACGTAGAAGCGCGACCCGAGGTCGGCCACCAGCTCCTCGGGACGAGGCTCGGTTGACAGCGCCTGCACCAGGCTGCGCGTGCCGTCCAGCACGTCGTCCACGCCCGTGAACCCCGCCATCACCATGGTGGCGCCCGCCACGCCGTTGCGCGCCCCCATGCCCGAGAAGTCGAACGCCTTCTCGGTGTGGTCTTCGTCGCGCCGCCAACTCCACAGACCCGACATCTGCTGCGCGGCGTAGGAGATCGCAAAGCGCATCTGCCGTTCGTCGAACCGCGCCATTGCCGCCGCGGCGGCTGCGGCGCCGAACGTGGAACTCAGGCCCTCGGCGCTCCGGTGCGTGGCGCGCACGTGGTCGGGTCCCAGCGCCATCAGCACGCGGCAGCACAGGTCGTAGCCCAGCACCACGGCGCGGATGAACTCGCGCCCCGACCGGCCCTGCCACTCGCCCACGGCCAGCGCCGCCGGCACCACGCTGCACCCGGGATGTGCCTTCGTCACCGGCTCGAAATCGTCCGTCTCGTCGGCGTGCGCCAGCATGCCGCCCGCGAAGGCCGCGTTCACCGCCGTGGACCGGATGTCGGTGCAGGCCACCGACGCCTGCGGCGTGCCGCCCTGGTCCCGCACGTAGGCCATCGCCAGCTGGCCGGGCGGGAGCGACGAGCCCGACACGATGGCCGCCAGGGTGTCGAGGATGCGCGCCTTCGCGTCGTCGATGGCCTGGGCCGGAACGTCGCGGCCAGGGGCGGCGGCCATGTAGCGCGCGAGCCGGCCCGTGAGGTCGCTCCCGGTCAGTGCTGGTGCCGCCAGGGCGGGAGCCGCCTGTCCGGTCTGCGCAGCCTGTGCTGCCTGTGCTGCCTGCGCCATCTGCGCCGCCTGCGACACCTGTGCTGTCTGCGCGCGCGTGGGCTGCAACACGTTCGCACCGGCCAGCAGGCCGGCCACGGCGCCGCCGGCGGTAGAGAGCGCCTCGCGACGCGTGGGCTGGTGCGCGGGGACTCGAGTGCGTGACGATCGCCTGGTCATGGGCGCCATTCTGCGGGGGATGGGGGCGGGGACACAAGCTGCGGGCACCAGGAAGAAGTAGACCACCTGTTCCATTGCGCAGGCCGATCGCGCCTGCCACACTCGCGCCTCATCCCGGGCCGTGCCCGCAAGGAAGTGTGATGCACACGATGGTTGCCCTGCTCACCGCGGCGATGGTTCTCGCGGCGTCCCTGGCCGACGGCGCGCCCCTGCTCGTGAACGGCAGCTTCGAGCAGGGCCCGCCCATGGGCGGGCTCAACGACGTGGACGTGCTGGCCGGCTCCACGTCCATCGTCGGCTGGACGGTGTTCGGCCAGTCGGTGGACTACATGGGGCCGCCGTGGGCCGTCTCGGACGCCGCCCACGCGGTAGACCTGGACGGCCGCAACGCACTCTTCAGTGGCATCCGGCAGGCGTTTGCCACCGATGTCGGGGAGTGGTACCGCCTGTTGTTCCACCTGTCTGGCAACCCGCAGGGCGGCGCGGCCATCAAACGCGTGCTGGTGTCGGTGGGCGTGATCACGCGCGACTACCAGTTCGACACGTCGGGCCAGTCCGTCACCAACCTCCTCTGGGCACCCGTGTCGCTGCTGTTCCGGGCCTTCGAGCCCACGACGACGCTGTCGTTCATGAGCCTCACCGGAGCACCCAGCAGCTACGGTGCGGCCATCGACAATGTAGTGGTGGAGCGCGCTGCGCCGGTGCCGGAGCCGGGGGCACTGCTGCTTCTTGTATCGGGACTGGCAGGACTGGCTGCGGTGCGCCGGCGGCGGGTGGGCTAGACCCGTCTCACAATCTCGAACACGGGTTCGCCCCGGCCCCTTACCTCGAATCGTGGCGGGTTCCCCTTGGGCCACGGCGCATGCCCCTGGTCATTGAGCCACTTCCCGATGTCTCGGCTGATGACTTCTCGGCAGCGCGCTCCCCAGAACGACTTCTTGTCCACGTTGACGACGGCGACGCTGTACCCGTCGTGCTCGGGCAGCCGAATCTGGACGCTCTCCCAATCCGGGCTGAAGTGCAGATCGCGGTCAGCACCGTCGAGCTTGAAGCCGTACCCGGCACCAGAGGCGAGGTGTCCACCGTTGTTCCAAGCTGTCCAGACCATGCTCAAGTTCCTGTGGCTAGCTGTGAATGTCAAAGAGGTTGTTCATCTTAGGCAGCCTCTTGGAAGCGCATCCACGGCGAGCGCCGGCCGAGGCTCGCGTGCGGACGCCGGTGGTTATAGAAGCGGAGATACGGCCGGAGGGCGGCGG
>JABFRY010000070.1 GCA_013140955.1 Acidobacteriota bacterium | reverse complement strand
CGCTACGCCCCCACGATCGTCACCGGCTTCGCCTACGTGCACGGACTGCTGGTGGGCGTCGTCGCCAGCAACGGCGTCCTCTTCTCCGAGTCGGCCCTCAAGGCCACCCACTTCATCGAGCTCTGCAACGCGCGGGGCATTCCGCTCGTGTTCCTGCAGAACATCACCGGGTTCATGGTGGGACGCGAGTACGAACGGGGAGGCATCGCCCGCGACGGCGCGAAGATGGTGCACGCGGTCGCCAATTCCGTGGTCCCCCGCTTCACCGTGATCATCGGCGGCTCGTTCGGCGCGGGCAACTACGGCATGTGCGGCCGCGCCTACGATCCGCGCCTCCTGTGGTCGTGGCCCAACGCCCGCATCTCGGTGATGGGCGGCGAACAGGCCGCGCGCGTGCTGACGACGGTGAAGGCCGATCAGGTGGCGCGCGAGGGCGGCACCCTCAGCGATGCGGACGTGGCGGCCATCGCCGACCCGATTCTGCACAAGTACGAACTGGAAGGCTCGCCCTACTACGCCACGGCGCGCCTCTGGGACGACGGCATTCTCGACCCCGCCTCCACGCGGGCCGCCCTCGCGCTCGGGGTCTCGGCCGCCTTGAACGCTCCCGTCCCGCCGCCCCGCTACGGCGTGTTCCGCATGTGACGAGCCCCTGCCGATGACCGCTGCCTTCGAGACGCTGCTCGTCAGACGCGATGGCCCCGTGGCGCGCGTGACGCTCAACCGGCCCCACGTGCGCAACGCCATCGACGCGCAGCTGGTGCAGGAACTCACCACGTGGGCCACGGCTGCGGCGGCCGACGCCACCCTGCGGTGCGTGGTGCTCGACGGCGCAGGGCAGGCCTTCTCCGCCGGCGCGGACCTGGCGTGGATGCGCGGCGCGCTGGACCGCAGCCGCGAGGACAACCT
Organism: Acidobacteriota bacterium; assembly: GCA_013140955.1. GTDB lineage: Bacteria > Acidobacteriota > Vicinamibacteria > Vicinamibacterales > UBA2999 > JABFRY01. The sequence goes on along the minus strand of JABFRY010000070.1, from coordinate 5,081 downwards.
GGCCGACGCCAAGGCCACGGCCCGCCTGTTCCTCGCCCTCGATACCCTGCCGGTGCCCGTTGTCGGGCGCGTGCACGGGGCCGCGCTCGGTGGGGGCGCCGGGCTCGTGGCCGTGTGCGACGTCGCCGTCAGCGACGCGGACGCGCAGTTCGGGTTCACCGAGGTCCGGCTCGGCATCGTGCCGGCGGTCATCTCGCCCTATGTCCTGGCGCGCATCGGGCGGTCCGCCGCCCGGGCGTACGTGCTGACCGGACGTCGGTTCGACGCGGACACGGCCTGCCGCATCGGCCTCGTGCATGCGGTCGTCCCGGCGGCGCAGCTGGACGACACGGTCGAAGGGTACGTGGCCGACGTCCTGGCCTCCGGTCCGCGCGCGGTGGCGGCGGCCAAGGCGCTCATCGCCGAGGTCTGGCCGCTCACACCGGCCGAGGCGCTCGCGCGCACGGCCGCCACCATCGCCGACCTGCGCGTCTCCCCAGAGGGACAGGACGGGCTGCGCGCGTTCCTCGAGAAGCGGGCGCCGTCCTGGAGACCCTCGTGAGCGCGGGGCGTGCGATCTCGCGCGTGCTCGTGGCCAACCGGGGGGAGATCGCGGTGCGCATCCTGCGCGCCTGCCGCGAGGCCGGCCTGGGTTCGGTGGCCGTCTACTCGCAGGCGGACACGTCTGCCCTCCACGTCCGCCTGGCCGACCACGCCGTGGCCATCGGCCCGGCGCGCGCGAGCGAGAGCTACCTGTCGGTGCGCGCGATCATCGACGCGGCGCGGGCAGCCGGCGCGGATGCGGTCCACCCGGGGTACGGCTTCCTCTCCGAGTCGCCGGAGCTGGCCGCGGCGTGCGCGGATGCCGGGCTCACCTTCGTCGGACCGCCCGCGGACGTCATCGAGCGCATGGGCTCGAAGATCGCCGCCCGTGCCACGGCCGAGCGTGCCGGCGTGCCGGTCGTCCCCGGCCAGGTACCCCTCACCCAGGACCTCCCGGGCCTGCTGGCGGCAGCCCGGGCCGTGGGCTATCCGCTCCTCGTGAAGCCGGCGGCCGGTGGCGGCGGCATCGGGATGAAGCGCGTGGCCGCGGAGCGCGACCTCGAGGCGGCTGCGCTCCAGGCCCGCCGCGAAGCGCAGGCGGCCTTCGGCGACGATACGCTCTTCGTCGAGCGGCTCGTCTCACCGGCTCGCCACGTGGAGTTCCAGGTCCTGGCCGACGCGCACGGGGACGTCGTGCACCTGTTCGAGCGGGAATGCTCGGTGCAGCGCCGTCACCAGAAGGTCATCGAGGAATCGCCGTCGACGGCCCTGACGCCGTCGCTGCGCGCGACGATGGGGGCGGCCGCGTGCGCGCTGGCACGCGAGGCCGGGTACCGGAACGCCGGCACGGTGGAGTTCCTGGTCGAGGGCACGGGCGACCAGGCACGCTTCTTCTTCCTGGAGATGAACACCCGCCTGCAGGTGGAGCACCCGGTGACCGAACTCGTGACGGGCATCGACCTGGTGCGGGCCCAGCTGCGGATTGCGGCCGGCGAGCCGCTGCCCTGGAGGCAGGAGGCCATCACCCAGCGGGGCCATGCCATCGAGGCCCGCGTCTACGCCGAGGACCCCGCCAGAGGATTCCTGCCGCAGTCCGGTCCCCTGCTCCTGTACCGCGAACCCTCGGGTCCTGGCATTCGCGTGGACAGCGGCGTGTGCGAAGGCCAGACCGTGTCGGTGCACTACGACCCGCTGCTGGCCAAGCTCATCGCGTCCGGCGACACGCGGGAGGCCGCGCGCCGCCGGGCCCTGCTCGCGCTGCGCGCGTATCCCGTGCTCGGGATCGCGACCAATGTGGCGTTGCTGACCGCGATCCTGGAGCATCCCGCGTTCCTCCGCGGCGAGGTCGACACCGCGTTCCTCGACCGGGAGGCCGAGGCGCTGGTGGGTGCCTGCTCCGCGGCGGGTGACAGCGACCTGATCACCGGGCTCTCCGACGTGGTCGGCCAGGCGCTCGACGCGGAGGCCGCAGGCGCCGCGCAGGCCGCCGTCGGTTCGCCGCGTGGGAAGACAGCGCCTGACCCGTGGACCTCCCTGGGGCCGTGGCGTGTCTGAACGGGAGATGGCGCCCACGGCACGGCTCGTCGGCCCCGGTCTGTTCGTCGTGGAGCGCGACGGCGTCCAGCACCGCGTGTACGCGGTGCGCGACGGCGCGCGTACCTGGATCTTTCACGAGGGCTTCACCCACCTCAGCGAGGCGGCGCGGCGCACAGGCCCGGCGGGCCGGGCGGCGACCGAGGCGGCCACGCCAGACGACTCGGCCCTGGCGGCGCCGATGCCGGCGACCGTCGTGCGTGTCCTGGTGCAGGAGGGACAGACGGTGCGGGTGGGCGACGTGCTCGTCACCCTGGAAGCCATGAAGATGGAGCTGCCCATTCACGCGCCGCGCGACGGACGGATCACGCGCGTGCGGTGCCGCGAAGGCGAACTCGTCCACCCCGGCGTCCCGCTCCTGGAGATGGCCTGATGGCGCTCCCCGCCCGTGTACGCATCGTCGAGGTCGGCCCGCGCGACGGCCTGCAGAACGAGTCCGTGCGCGTCGCGACGCCCGACAAGATCCGGCTCGTGGACCGGCTGGCCGACGCCGGCCACACTCACATCGAGGTGTCGGCCTTCGTCAGTCCCCGCTGGGTGCCGCAGATGGACGACGCCGAGGCCGTCTTCTCGGGCATCACGCGACGACCCGGTGTGCGGTACACGGCCCTCGTGCCGAATCGCACGGGCCTGGACCGGGCCCTTGGTGCGGGCGTCTCCGAAGTGGCGGTGTTCGCGGCGGCATCCGAGACGTTCAGCCAGCGGAACATCAACGCCTCCATCGAGGCGTCGCTGGCCACCTACGCCGAGGTCTGCTCGGCCGCCGCCGCGGCTGGCCTTCCGGTACGCGGCTACCTGTCCACCTGCTTCGGCTGCCCCTTCGAGGGGCCGGTGCCCCCGGCGCGGGTCGCCGAACTCGCAGCACGGCTCGTCGGCATGGGTGTGTACGAGGTCGCCCTCAGCGACACGATCGGCGTCGCGCACCCGGCGCAGATCCGGGAGGTGCTGGAGGCCACGCAGCCGGGCGTGCCGGTCGAGAAGCTCGCGCTCCACCTGCACGACACGCGGGGGACGGCCCTCGTGAACGTGTATGCCGGCTTGCTCGACGGCATTGCCACGTTCGACAGCTCGGCGGGCGGCCTCGGCGGGTGTCCCTACGCGCCCGGCGCGTCGGGCAACCTCGCCACGGAAGATCTGGTCTACCTGCTCGACGGCCTGGGCATCGAGACCGGGGTGCAGCTCGACGGCGTGCTCACCGCGTCACGCGGCATCGAGCCCCTGATCGGCCACGACCTGCCGTCGCGGGTGTACCAGGCTGCGCGAGCGCGCGCGGCCTCTGGTCGGTAGCGTGCCGCGCGCGGCCTCAGGACGAGAGATGGACGACACCACTACCAAAGCGCTGGCGGAATTCGTGGAGAAGGCGGGATTGCTGCGGCGCGAGCTCGAACACGCGGGCGACGCGGCGAAGTACGAGGCGCGCCTCAGCAGGATGGCCCAGAAGCTGGAGCGCCTGGCCACCCACCTGGCCACCACCGACCAGGCGGCGGCCGACGCCGTGCGTACCGCCTGGGAACGCCCGGCGCGTAGTCTGGCGTTTCGGAACGCCACGCACCGGAAGCCGTGACGCCCGCGGCGGGGACGCCTGCGCTCCCCCGCCGGGCGTGTAGGCGATGCGGTGATCGCGGAGACGGCTCGGGTGCTACTCGGCCGCCGACCCGAGCGTCTGGTTGGACAGGTACCGCTCGTAGCCGATTTCCTCGATCTGGTGCAGCTGCGTTTCAAGCCAGTCCATGTGCATCTCCTCGTCCTTGAGGAGGAGCGAGAAGAGTTCGCGCGACTGATCGTCGCCCGCGTCGCGCGACACCTGAATGGCCTTGTTGTACATCGCGATCGCGCGCTCCTCGAGCTTGAAGTCGGCGTCGAGCTGCGCACGCACGGTGTTGCCGACGTTCAGATCCAGGTAGTCCATCTTGGGGCTGGCATCGAGGAACAGCAGGCGCTCGATGAGCTTCTCGGCGTGGCGCATCTCGTCGATCGACTGCTTCTTGATGAAGTCGCCGAGCCGGTGATAGCCCCAGTCATGACACATCTCGGCGTGCAGGAAGTACTGGTTGATAGCCGTGAGCTCTTCCTTGAGAGCCAGATTGAGCTGTGCGATGACCTGGTCGTTGCCGCGCATCCGCCGCCTCCTCGGCCCGAAAAATGTCGGGCAGTGCATCGTATGCGGGACCGACGGGCGCGATCAACCGCACACGACGACGCGACCGCCCACCCCGGCATCCGCCAATCCCGTACAATGCCGACAGTGATCCGCCGGACCGGCTCCCCCGCCGCGGCCGAGGTGCCCTGATGAGACGTATCGCCATCCGCTCGCTCACGACCGCCGCCATCGCCGCCATGCTGGTCGTGGTCCTGCCCGCGCAGGCCCCCCAGCCGGTGCAATCGCTCTTCGACGCTGGGCAGTATCAGCAGGTCGTGGACATGACGCCGGCCGACGCGCCGGCGCCGGCGGTGTTCCTCGCCGGTCAGAGTCAGCAGAAGCTCGGGAACACCGCGGGCGCCGCCGCGCTCTACGCCACGTTGGCAGCCCGCCCGGAGGCCGACCCGTGGCACGGCGTCGGCCTGGCGGCAACGGCGCTCATGCAGGGCAACCTCGACGCGGCTCTCGCGGCCGCGCAGGCCGCGGTGAACACGGACGGCGCGTTGCCGGAGGCCCACTTCCAGCTCGGGCTGGTGCAGGCGCGGCGGCAGGAGTGGCCGGCGGCCGCGGCGGCGTTCGACCGCGTCACGCAGCTCGCGCCGATGCTCGCGTACGCGTACTACTACGGCGGCCTGATGCACTACCGGGCCAACCGGCCCGACCGCATGGCATCGCACTTCGAGACCTTCCTGCGGCTCGCGCCCCAGGCGCCCGAACGTCCCGAGGTGCTGCAGATCATGCGCACCATCCGCGGACGATAGACGCGATCACCTCTTCCGGACAGCGGCCGGGGACGCTGGACGTTCGGCATCGGCCAGACCTTCTG
>JABFRY010000333.1 GCA_013140955.1 Acidobacteriota bacterium | reverse complement strand
CTCCGGCGGGGCGGGTGCGCCGCCCGCCGGAGCGGACACCACGCCCTCCGCTGGCCTGCCGGCTCAGGCATCCGACCCGACACGGGCGGGCGGCCCCCCCGTGTCGGATGCATCGGCCGCGCCAGGCGAGGGCCGACGTGGCGGACGTCGGGGCGGCGGCACGGGCCCGGCCGGCCCACCGCAGTAGGCAAAGGTCCGCACACCGTCCGACAGACACGATCGCGACGCACACGACACCGCACCAGACCGAACATGTTCCGCTACGGAGCCTGAGCTGATATGAGCATCCCCCGCATCGCCATCCATCGCCCCGTCACCATGTTCATGCTGAGTGCGGTCATCGTGCTCCTCGGCCTGATCTCGCTGTCACGCCTCCCGGTCGACCTGATGCCGGATGTCAGCTATCCGACCATCACCGTGAGCGTGAACTACTCCGGCGTGGGCCCGCTGGAGATGGAGGAACTGGTGACCCGGCCCATCGAACAGGCGGTCAGCGCCGTCGCCGGGCTGGAGCAGATGGAGTCCACGTCCTCCGAAGGGCGCAGCACGGTCCGACTGAACTTCGCGTGGGGTTCGAACATCGACGCCTCCCTCGACGACGTGCGGAGCCGCATCGACCGGATCAGGGCCCGCCTTCCGGAAGAGGCCGAGGCGCCCACCGTCTTCCGGTTCGACTCCGATACGCAGCCCATCATCGGCCTCGGCATGGAAGGCGACTTCGACCCGGTGACGCTGCGCGAGATCGCCGAAAACGACCTCTCCCCCAGGCTCGAGCGCGTGCCCGGCGTGGCCGCGGTGACCATCAACGGCGGGCTGCGGCGTCAGATTCACGTCGAGCTCTCCAAGGAGAAGATCACCGCGCTCAACCTCGGAGTGGACCGGGTCGTCCAGATTCTGCGGACCGAGAACCGGAATATCCCGCTCGGCGAGATCTACCAGGGCGACGCCTCGTTCCTCGTCCGCAGCCAGGGCCAGTTCTCGAGCCTCGACGAACTGCGCGACCTGGTCGTCATGACCCGCGACGGCGTCCCGGTCTACATGCGCGACATTGCCGACGTCGTGGACGCGACCGAGGACCGTCGCTCCGTGATGCGCATCAACGGCACGCCTGGCCTCCGCATCCAGATCCAGAAGCAGTCGGGCGAGAACACCGTGGCCGTCGCGAGCGGCATCAAGGCCGAGATGGAGCGTATCAACCGCGACGTCCCGGGTGTCAAGCTCACCGTCCTCGAGGACAACTCACGCTTCATCGACCAGGCCATCACCAACGTCCAGGAGCACGCGATGCTCGGCGGCCTGCTGGTGATCGTCATCATCTTCGCGTTCCTGCGCGACTTCCGATCGACGCTCATCGTCTGCCTGTCGATTCCGATTTCCATCGTCGGCACCTTCGCGCTGCTCTATTTCGCGGGCTTCACGCTGAACACGATGACCTTCGGCGGCCTGGCCCTGGGCGTGGGCATGATCGTCGACGCCTCGATCGTGGTGCTCGAGAACACGTTCCGGCACCTCGAGCTCGGCAAGGACCGCATCACGGCGGCCATCGAGGGCAGCGAGGAAGTCTGGTCCGCGATCCTGGCTTCCACCCTCACCCACATCGCCGTGTTCATTCCGCTGCTCTTCCTGTCGGGGGTGTCGAGCATCCTCTTCACGCAGTTGTCCGTCGTCGTGATCTTCTCCCTCAGCATGTCCCTGTTCGTGGCGGTCACCATCGTGCCCGTGCTCTGCTCGCGGTGGCTGACGCCGCCGCAGGAGGCACGTCACGAGGGACTTCTCGGTGGCTTCTACAAGGTCAGCGAGCGGTTCCTCGACAGCATGGACGAGGGGTACCGCAAGCTGGTCCACGTGGCCCTCAACAACCGGGCGATCGTCGTGGGCGCCAGCGCCGCCCTGATCGCGCTGTCGGTCGTGCTCTATCCCCGCATCGGCGTGGAACTGGTCCCGCAGACCGACGAGGGCCAGGTCAACGTGAACGTCGAACTCGCCGTCGGCACGCGCATCGAGCGAACGGAAGAAGCGGTGCTGCGGCTCGAGCAGCTCGTCAAGGAGAGCGTGCCAGAGGCCGTCGACCTCATCACGACCGCTGGTCAGGGGGGCGGCGGCGGCCCCTTCGGCGGCGGGGGCACCCACCGCGGCAGCATCTCGATTCGCCTCGTGGACAAGGCGGAGCGCACTCGCTCCAGCGATGAGATCGCGCAGGATCTTCGGCGTCGCCTCGCCGGTGTCGTGCCGGGGGCGCAGGTCCGGGCGCAGCCGTCGGGCGGCAACTTCCAGATGAACCGGCTGCTCGGCGGCGGTGGCGACGGCCGCCTCGCGCTGGAGATCCGCGGCCACGAAATCCTTGACGCCGAACGGCTGTCGCAGGACGCGCGCGAGCTCATGGAGAACACCCCGGGCGTGGCCGATGTGCGGCTCGGCCAGGATGTGGGGCGGCCCGAGATCTCGGTGCGCGTGGATCGCCCGAAGGCGGCCCTGTTCGGCCTGAGCGTCACGGGTCTCGCCAACACGATCCAGACGAACGTGGCGGGCACCACGGCTGCCCAGTTCCGCGAACGGGGGAATGAGTACCCCGTCATCGTCCGACTCCGTCAGGAGGACCGCGCGGCCGTCGCGGACGTCGGCGACGTGCTCGTCAGCACGCCTTCCGGCCAGGTCGTCCCGGCCAGGAACCTCATGCTGGTGGAGCGCGACACGGGTCCGACCCAGATCAGCCGCAAGAATCAGGAGCGAATCACGCGCGTCAACGCCGAGACCGAAGTCGCCCTCAGCGAGGCGGTGGATGCCGTGCAGGCCCGCCTCTCGCAGTTGCGCGTCCCGCCAGACTTCTCCGTGGGCTTCGGCGCCGAGGTCGAGGAGCAGGCGCGCTCGTTCGGCCAGCTGCAGCTCATGCTGATCCTGGCCGTCGTCCTGGTCTACGCCGTGATGGCCTCGCAGTACGAGTCGCTGCGCGACCCCTTCATCATCATGTTCTCGATCCCGGTGGCTTCGATCGGCGTCGTCCTCGCCCTCCTGCTGACGGGCACCTCCTTCAGCCTGCAGGGGTACATCGGCATCATCATGCTGGCCGGTATCGTCGTGAGCAACGCCATCCTGCTGGTGGACTACATCAACACGCTGCGCCGTCGGGACAAGCTCCCGTTGCGCGAGGCCGTTGAACTGGCCGGCCGGACGCGCCTCCGTCCCATCCTCATGACCTCCATCGCGACGGTGCTCGGCCTGGTGCCGATGGCCATCGGATTCGGCGAAGGTGGCGAACTCCAGGCCCCGCTCGCCAGGGTCGTCATCGGCGGTCTCACGGCGTCCACCCTCGTGACGCTCGTGCTGGTACCGGCGGTCTACACACTGTTCGAAGAGGGATTCGCGGGCCTGCGCAAGGCATCCGGGGACCGCGAAGCCGCCACGCACTGACGCCCACGGCCCCGCGGGGCCGCGCGCCAGCGATCTCAGCGGCCGCCGGCACCTGCCGGCGGCCGTTCTTCTGTACAGATGACACCGCCCGCGCCCCAGGCCGGCGCCGACCTGACGCGATTCCTGGTTCGGTGTTGCGCTCTGGCCAGGTGCGACGTGCGCACGACGTGCCAGCGGTGGCCTGGAAAACGAGGCGCAAGGGGAACGACCGAACTCCCTGGAGCAGCGTTTTCCCGCGTCGTCGCGCCGGAGGCTGGACAGCAGGCCGAGTGGCAGAGTGCTACGCCGGACCGCACACGGCGCTAGCCGAGGCGCTGTCTGAGGGCTGCGATGGTGAGGCCCGTCACCGGATCGACCCAGTCGGGCGCAATCTCGGCGAGCGGATCCAGGACGAAGCGGCGCTCGCGGAAGCGCGGGTGGGGTACCTGCACACCGGGTCCTGTCGTAACCGTCTGGCCATGGAGCACGAGGTCCAGGTCGATCGTGCGCGGAGCGCCTGGATGGGGCCGCTGCCGTCCGGCGTCGGCTTCGATGGCGAGGAGTGCGGCCAGGAGGGCCTCCGGCGTCAGGCTGGAGACACCGATGGCGGCCGCGTTCAGGAAATTTCCCTGGGTGCCCACTACGTCCACGGGGGCTGTCTCGTACAGGGACGAGAGCCGAAGCTCGCCGAGCAGACGGGTGAGGGCCTCGGCAGCCGCCAGGATGCGGCCGCGGCGGTCGCCGAGGTTGCTGCCAAGCGCCACCGCGACCTGCGTGCGGCCGGTCATACCTTGCCCCGGACTCCTGAGGCGTGCCGGGTCGGCCCCCTACTCCATCCAGCGGGCCGGGAGCACGCCGCCCTGTCGGGCCACGCCGCCGGTGCGCCGACCGAGCAGGTCCTCCATGCCAGCGGCTGCCTGCTCGAACAGACGCTGGTGCTCGGCCGACTCGCCGAGAACCACGTTCAGCATCGTCCGGTGGCGGGCGTGCGTCATGTCCTGGACGCGGGGCCGCCACTTCGCCACGAAGGCGGCCAGGTGGCGGGCATCGTCCTCGAGGACGCCGCGGTAGAGGCCGGGCTCCGCTCCAGCCTTGCCGGCCTTCGCAACGGCGGGCACGGCCAGGTGGGACGCCGCCGCCGGCATGGGCGTGTCCACCTCCGCGAGTGCCGTCCTGAGCCAGGTGAGGTGGGTCTCTTCCCGGTTGATGACGTATTGGTACGTGTTGTTGAAGTCGTAGTGCGCCACGGCGCGGGCGCCCGCCTCGTGCCGCTCGACGAGCGCCACGCGATCGGCCGCGACCTCACTCAGGAATGCCTGCAGTTCGTGCTGCTTCACGGCGTCACTGTGCCTTCTGTTTTTCCTTGCAGGTGATGCACACGCGCGTCCACGGGATGGCGTTGAGCCGTGCTTCCGCAATCGGCCCCCCGCAGTCCCGGCACACGCCGAACGTACCCTGGTCGATCCGGCCGAGGGCCTCTTCGATGGCCTGCAGGATCTTTGCGTCGGTCTGCTTCAACTTGAGGTGAATGTGCACTTCGTTGGTGCCGCTGGCCTGGTCGGCCATGTCACCCTGCCGTCCGGAGTTGTTCTCCATGGTCCATTGCAGGGGGCGGCCACCCGTGCCCAGCAGTTCGTCACGCTTGTTCAGCAGCGCATTGCGGTAGGTCTCGACGTCCATCGACTACGACTCCCTGCTTGGGGGCCCTCCGAGTTCGACAACCCGCAATCTTAGCACGACCTTATTCGGCCCTGAGGGTCGCGAGCGGCTTGTGCCGCAGCACGTCGAGGCTCGCGAGCACGCCGATGGCCGCCACCAGGATGGCGGTGCCGGCAATGCCGCCCAGCGTCAGCAGGGGGGCGGGCTCCCACGACAGCTCCAGGGCGAACGTCGCGACGGCCCAGCCGAGGGCAATGGCGCCCAGCGACCCGACAGTGCCGGCTATCGCACCGAGCACGCCGTACTCCAGCAGCAGCATCGACGCGATCAGGCGGCCGTTGGCCCCCAGCGTCTTGAGAATGGCAGCCTCGTACACCCGTCGGAACTTGGTCATGGAGACGGCGCCCACCAGAATGAGCACGCCGCTCAGCATCACGAGCCCGCCGACCACGGTGACGGCAATGGTCACCGTTCCCACGATGCCCTGAATGGTGTCCAGAATCTCCCGGAGATCAATCACCGACACATTCGGGTAGCTCGCGACCAGGTCGGACTGCATGCGCGCGCGCACGTCCGGCGCGGAGGGTGCCCTGAAGGTGGACATGTAGGTATGAGGGGCATCCTCGAACGTCCCGGGGCGGAACACCAGCATGAAGCCGCCGGCGCGGAAGTTGCGCCAGTCCACCTCCCGGATGCTGGTCACCCGCGCAATCACCTCGCGCCCCAGCACGTCGAACCGCATGCGGTCGCCGATCTCGAGCCCGAACCGCTCGACGAGCCCTTCCTCGACGGACACCTCAGGCTCCCCGGCCACCGGGCTGGCGTCCCACCAGCTGCCCGCGAGCAGCTGCTCGTTGGACTCCAGATGCGGACGGTAGGTGATGGTGTACTCCCGGGAGAACGACCCGCGTCCGCGGACCTGTTCGTAACTCTCGACCGCCACCTCCCGCCCCTGC
>JABFRY010000429.1 GCA_013140955.1 Acidobacteriota bacterium | reverse complement strand
TCCCAGGGCCAGCAGGGCGTCGAGCAGCCCGTGTACGCCGCCACGCTGCTCGGCATCCAGGCGCCGGCGCGCGGCGCGGCGATCGACCTCAAGCCCTACGTCACCTCGAGCCTCACCTCCGACGAGGTCGCCCGACCGCGCGTCCACAACGACGGGGCCGCGGCCATCGGCTTCGACGCGAAGTACGCGGTGACGCGCAACCTGGCCGCGGACCTCACGCTCAACACCGACTTCGCCCAGGTGGAGGCCGACCAGCAGCAGGTGAACCTCACGCGCTTCAGCCTGTTCTTCCCCGAGAAGCGCGACTTCTTCCTCGAGAACCAGGGCACGTTCTCGTTCGGGGGAGTGGCCGTGGGCAGCCTGAATGCCGGCGCGTCCGATGCCCCCATCCTGTTCTACAGCCGGCGCATCGGCCTCGACGGCGGCCTGCCCGTGCCCATCGAGGCCGGCGGCCGGCTCACGGGCCGGGCGGGACGCTACAGCATCGGGGCGGTCAACATCCAGACCGGGGAGGCCCAGATCGGCGGCACGCCCTCGACCAACTTCACCGTCGCCCGGCTCAAGCGCGACCTGTTTCGCCGGAGCAGCGTCGGCCTGATGTTCACCAACCGGTCGGCCGGCACCGGCCTCGAGGGCGCGAACCGCGTGTTCGGCATCGACGGCACCTTTGCCTTCTTCCAGAACCTGCAGGTCAACACGTACTGGGCGCGCAGCGACTCGGACGGAGCGGCGTCGGAAGACGACCGCACCAGCCACCGGGCGCAGATGGAGTACCTGGGCGACCGGTACGGGCTGCAGCTCGAACGCCTGGCCATCGGCCGCGCCTTTGCGCCCGGCGTCGGCTTCGTGCGCCGGGCCGACATGGTGCGGTCGTTTGCGAGCGCCCGGTTCAGCCCGCGCGCCTCCACGCGCAGCCGCATCCGGAAGCTGGTGTACCAGGCGTCGGTGGATCACATCGAGAACGGCAGGGGGCAGCTGGAGACCCGCACGCGGACCGGCGAGTTCGCGATCGACTTCCGCAACGCGGACCGGCTCGGGGTGGTCTGGTCCAACGCGTACGAGTTCCTGCCCGCCGCCTTCCGGATCGGTCCGGGCGTGACGCTCCCGAGCGGGCACTACGCGTTCGACACCGTTCGTCTCAACTACAACCTCGGCCAGCAGCGCGCCGTCTCGGCCAACCTGTCGGCCGAGCACGGCACCTTCTACAGCGGGCACAAGACCACGGTCAGCGTCGCCCGGGGACGTGTGCCGGTGACGCACCAGTTGTCGCTCGAGCCGACCTGGTCGTGGAACCGCGTCCGGCTGCGCGAGGGCCGCTTCTCGACCCACCTGATGGGCACGCGGGTCACCTACACCATGACGCCCCTGATGTTCGTCAGCGCCCTGCTGCAATACAACTCGGGCACCAACGCCGTCTCCACCAACGCGCGCCTGCGCTGGGAGTATCAGCCCGGGTCGGAGCTCTTCGTGGTCTACAACGAGGAACGCAACACGCTGACGCCCAGCTTTCCGGAGCTGAGCAACCGGTCGCTGATCGTCAAGGTGAACCGGCTCTTCAGGTTCTGAGGCAGCCGCACCGCCCCGTCACCGAGGGTCGGTCGCTCGCACCCGCGCCGGACCTCCGGCGTGCGCGCACGGTTGCCCTCGAGCCGGGGGCTGAGCCTGGCAGGCAGCGCGCCGGGGGCCTGCCCCGGCGCGACGTGAGCGCCTACGGCAGCGAGCGCAGGTAGGCGATGACGTTGGCCGCGTCCTGCGGCGACATGTGGAAGGTGGGCATCGGGCGCCGGAGGGCCGTGCCGTCGCGACCGACCGATCCGCCGGTCAGCAGGCGCATGGCGGCCTCGTCGGTGTAGCCGGTGAGCCCCTTGATGCGAGGCGCCCGGATCGCCCAGTTGTTCGGCCACGCCGGCGCGAAGGGAATGGGACCGCCCAGGAACCGGGTATTGGGCAGGATCTCGCCCTGCTGGTCCCGCGAGGAATGGCACTCGGCGCATTGGGCCACGTTCTCGACGAGGTAGCGGCCCTGCTGGGCGTCGCCCACGAGGGGCCCGGCAGGAACCGACGGCGCCTGCTGTGCCGACACGAACGCTCCAGACAGCAGCAGGAGCCCCGCGCCGACCAGCGCCGGCAGGCGAGAGCTGATCATCAGATTCGACCTCCGAAAGTCAGGTGCAACCCGACAATTATCACCCGCCCCCTCGCCGTTGCCGAGGGTAAATCTGTGGTCCGTCCGGGGAGGCCGCGCAGGGGTCGCCTCCGGGTGGCCCAGGAGGGGCTGGTCGAGACGGACAAAATTGTCCAAAGACCCTCCTCTGGCCGGTCGCCTGCGGCCGGTTCGGCCCGATCGTGGCCCCGTCGCCCAACTGGGCTGTGGTATACGAGTTCACGCGCCATGGATTTCGACGGCTACCGCTGCGACGGGTTCTACGACGAGATGTTCCTCACGGACGGCGAGCCGCGGCCGGAGGCGCGGGCGCTGGTCGACCGGATCCGCGGCATGGCCCCTGGCGAGCTCATCCGCCGGCACGAGGACGCCGAGCGCGCCCTCCTGCGCGCCGGCATCACCTTCACGGTGTACGGCGACGACGCGGGCACCGAACGGATCTTCCCCTTCGACATCATTCCCCGCATCGTGCCGGCCCCCGAGTGGGACCGCATCGAGCGGGGTCTGCGTCAGCGCATCACGGCGCTCAACCTGTTCATCGACGACGTCTACCACGAGCAACGCATCGTGCGGGACGGGGTCATTCCGGCCGACGTGATCTACTCCTCGCAGGGGTTCCGGCCGCAGTGCGTCGGGTTGAGCCCGCCCCGCAACGTCTGGTGCCACGTGACCGGCACCGACCTGGTGCGCGACGGCGACGGCACGGTCTACGTGCTCGAGGACAACCTGCGCTGCCCCTCCGGCGTGTCGTACGTGCTCGAGAACCGGGCCGTGATGATGCAGACGTTCCCGCGGGTCTTCGAGGGCCTGCAGGTGCAGTCTGTCGCCGACTACCCGAGCCGCCTGCTCCGGACGCTCGAGGACGTGGCGCCCGAGGGCATCACGCGCCCCAGCGTCGCGGTCCTCACGCCGGGGCCCGGCAATTCGGCCTATTTCGAGCACTCCTTCCTGGCGCGTCAGATGGGGGTGGAACTGGTCGAGGGACAGGACCTGGTCGTGTCGGGTGGCCGCCTCCAGATGCGTACGACGAAGGGCCTGGAGCAGGTGGACGTGGTCTACCGGCGGATCGATGACGACTTCCTCGATCCCGAGTGGTTCCGTCCCGAGTCGCTCCTCGGCGTGCGCGGTCTGATGGACGTCTACAGTCGCGGGCACGTGACGCTGGTCAACGCGCCGGGCACCGGCGTGGCCGACGACAAGGTGGTGTACGCCTACGTGCCGGAGATGATCCGCTTCTACCTGTCGGAGGAGCCGATCCTCCCCAACGTGCCCACCTACCTGTGCTGGCGGCCGGACGACCTGCGCTACGTGCTCGACCACCTCGACCAGCTCGTGGTGAAGGCGGCCAACGAATCGGGCGGCTACGGCATGCTCGTCGGCCCGCACGCGACCGTCGCCGAGCGCCAGGACTTCGCGGTGCGGATTGCGGCCAAGCCGCGCAACTACATCGCGCAGCCCACGCTGGCCCTGTCGCGCGTGCCCACCCGCATCGGCGACCACTTCGAGGGGCGTCACGTGGACCTGCGGCCGTACATCCTCTACGGTCGCGACATCTACGTGCTCCCGGGCGGGCTCACGCGCGTGGCGCTCCGCCAGGGGTCCCTGGTGGTCAACTCCTCGCAGGGCGGCGGCAGCAAGGACACGTGGGTCCTTGGGTGAGTCGGGCATGCTGAGCCGCGTCGCCAATTCCGTCTACTGGATGAGCCGGTACATCGAGCGTGCCGAGAACGTGGCGCGCATGGTGGGGGTGAACCTGCAGCTGGCCATCGACATGCCCCGGCACGGCGAGGAGCAGTGGGCGCCGATGGTCAAGGTCACGGGCAACGACGCCGACTTCGAGGCCCGCTATCCCGGCCCGGATCGCGATCCGGTGCTGTGGTTCCTCACCTTCGACGCACAGAACCCCGACTCGATCCTGGCCTGCGTGACACGGGCGCGCGAGAACGCCCGCACGGTCCGCGAGATCATCTCGTCGGAGATGTGGGAGGAGATCAACCGCCTGTATCTCTACGTCCACGCCCCGGAGGCGCCCGCGGAGGCCGCGGCCTCCCCGTTCACGTTCTACCAGGAAGTGAAGCGGCGGAGTCATCTGATCGAGGGCACCAAGAACGAGACGATGCCGCACTCCGACGCCTGGCATTTCTCGCGGATGGGACGCTTCCTGGAGCGCGCGGATCAGAGCACCCGGATCCTCGACGTGAAGTACTTCCTGCTGCTGCCCTCGGTCGACGAAGTGGGGCGCCCCCTCGACGACCTGCAGTGGAGCGCGGTGCTGCGCTCCATCAGCGCCCTCGAGGCCTACCGCAAGGTGTACGGCCAGATCCTCGCCCGCAACATCATCGAGTACCTGCTCTTCGATCGCGACTTCCCACGGGCGGTGCACCGGTGTCTGACCGCGACGCAGGAGTCGCTGCACACGCTCACGGGCACGCCCATGCGACGGTTCCGCAACGAGAGCGAGCGGGCGCTGGGCCGTCTGGTGGCCGATCTCGACTACACTCGCGTCGACGACGTGCTCAACGAGGGGCTCCACGAGTTCCTCGATCGGCTCCAGCAGCGGATCAACGAGGTCGGCGACGACGTCCAGAAGACGTTCTTCTCGATCCCGCCCTAGGGCGTTGCCGTCGCCGGGCTGGTGCCGTGATGGCCCGGCCGCCCGCGACCGCGGAGGGTCCTCGCGCCATGAAGCTCTCGATCCGCCACCGAATCGAGTACCACTACGACCGCCCCGTCTTCCTGCAGCCCCACGTCTTCCGCCTCAGGCCCAGGAGTGAACCCGCCCTGCACCTGCTGCGGTTCACGCTCGACCTGCATCCCCAGCCGGCCGTGCGCGCCGAGCATCTCGACCTGCACGGCAACACGGTCACCGAGGCCTGGTTCGACGCCATGACGACTGCCCTGGTGGTCGAGAGCCGGTCGGTCGTGGAGACCATGCCCGACAACCCGTTCGCCTTCCTCCTGGCAGAACCGGATCGCACCCTCCCCGAGCCGTATGGTGCGCGGCTCGCGGCCGCCCTGTCGTCCTGCCGCCGGGTGCAGAACGCCGTGCACCCGCAGGTCCGGGAGATGGCCGCCGCCGTCGGGAGCGCCGTGCAGTGGCGGCCCGAGCGCTTTCCGCTGGCGCTGGCCATGCACCTGCATCGCACGGTGGCCACGGAGGTGCGTGAGTCCGCCACGCTGCGGCCGTCGGAGATGACGCTGGCCCTCGGGAGGGGCAGCGGCGCCGACGTGGCCGCGCTGTTCGTGGACGGGTGCCAGGCCGCCGGCCTCGCCGCGCGGTTCGTCGCCGGCTACTACGTGGATCCGGAGGCTGAGGCCGGGGCGGACGGGTCGTGGCAGCTGCACGCCTGGGGTGAAGTGTATTTGCCGGGTGGCGGCTGGCGCGGCTACGATCCGGTGTCGGGCCTGGCCATCTCCGGCTCACACATCGCGATTGCCGTCGGAGGCGATGCCGACGAGGCCGCTCCGCTCTCGGGCACCTGCCTGGGAGGCACGGCATCCGTGCTGGAAGCGTCGCTCGAAATCCAGCCGCTGGGCGGCGAGTAGAGGATCCAGCCGCTGGGCCTCGATTAGAGGGAGGGGACGCACGATGCAGATCCTGCTGCTGCTGGCGCTGGCCCTGTCGCTCCTGGTCGTGGTGTTCGCCCTGCAGAACATCGTGCCCGTGACCGTCACGGTCTTCGTCTGGACGTATCAGGGCTCGCTCGCGCTCGTGCTCTTCGTGGCCTTCGTCGCCGGGGCGCTCGTCAGCGTGCTGGCCTCGCTCCCCTCGCTCGTGCGGACGCGGTGGGCACTGTCCCAGCTCCGGCGACGCCTGGCGGAGGCCGAGGCCCGGGCGGCGCCTCCCGC
>JABFRY010000506.1 GCA_013140955.1 Acidobacteriota bacterium | reverse complement strand
TCACCGCCACCGCGGTCATGTCGTCGTTCTGGCGCGCCTGCCCCCTGAAGACCCGCACCGCCTCGAACACCGCATCCACGATGTGCCGCGCCGACTCGGTGCGCACGGCGCCCACCACCTCGCACAGCCGGCGCGCGCCGAACTCGGCCCCGTGCTCGTTCATCGCCTCGAAGATGCCGTCGGAGCAGAAGACGAACACGTCGCCGAGCGACAGGTTCACCGTCATCTCGTCGTAGACGACGCCGGGAAACGAGCCGAGGGGCACGCCCGGCAGCTCGAGCTGCCCGCACTGGTCGCCCGAACAGTGCACCGGGTACGGCAGGCCGGCGTTCGACAGGGTGACGGCCCGGCGCCGGAAGTCGAAGAACGCATAGCACAGCGTGCAGTAGTACTCCTCGAGCTGCTTCTCGTGGAGCACCATGTTCATCGACTGCAGGACGCCCGAGACGCTGAACCGGTCGGGCGTGTAGCGGCGCCTGAGGGTGCGCGAGCGCACCAGTTCGGCGGCGAACGCGCCGTACAGCGCGGCAGGCGCCCCCTTCCCGGAGACATCGCCCACGGCCACCACCAGGCTGTTGGGCTCTGGCGAGAGGAAGTCGTGGAGGTCGCCCCCGAGCTCGTTGGCCGGCGCGAACCGGCCCGCCACGTCCACGCCTCGCAGACGCGTCGGCAGCTCGGTCGGCAGGAGCGCCGCCTGCACGCGCTGCGCGAAGCGCAGCTCCTTCTCGATGCGTTCCTCGTTGCGTCGCACCTGCTCGTAGAGCTGCGCGTTCTCCACCGCGATCGCGGCCTGGCTGGCGAGCAGGGTGAGCAGTTCCTTGTGCTCCTTGGTGAACGCGTCGAGCTCGGGGCTCTCGAGATCGAAGACGCCGATGCACCGGTCCTTGATGAGGAGCGGAATCACCAGCTCCGAGCGCACGTCGGGCACCAGGGGCAGGTAGCGGGAGTCCTTCGAGACGTCGTTGACGAGCACGGGCTGCCGGTGCATCGCGGCCCAGCCCACCAGTCCCTCGCCGAGGCGCAGCTGCTTGGGCGTGTTCTCGTCGCCGTACCGCACCGCCAGCTTCATCTCGAGATGGTGCGTGCGCTCGTTGAGCAGCAGGATGCCGAACGTCCGGTAGCCCACCAGACGCTTGGTGAGGCTGGCGATCCGGGTGAGCAGCACGTCCAGGTCGAGGATGGACGAGACCTCGCGGCCAATCTCGGCCAGTGTCTCGAGCGTGTCCACGTACTGGCGCTCGGACCTGAACAGCCGGGCATTCTCGATGGCCACGGCGACGTGGGTGGCAAACTGCCGGAGCAGCGCCAGGTCCTGGCTGGTGAACGCCCCCGCCGTTTCGCTGAGGAGGTTCATCGCCCCGATGACCCGACCCTTGCGGCGCATCGGCACCGCCAGCTGCGCCAGCATGTTCTTGAGCGGGCCCATGTAGCGGGGCTCCTGGCGGATGTCGTTCACCAGAATCGGCCGCTTTTCCTGGACCGCCGCGCCGACCACCCCCTGTCCCACCTTGAGCCTGAGCGTCCGTGCCACCTCGGCGGGGTAGCCGACCGAATAGGCCAGGTGGAGCTCCTGGTGAGCTTCATCGAGCAGGTAGACGGAGAACGCCGTGAATTTCGTCAGCCGCGCGATGAGGAGCGGGATCTTGGCCAGCAGCTCCTCGAGATCGAGCACCGACGTCACCTCGCGCCCGAGCTCGAAGAGCGTCTGGAGGAGCTCGGTGTCGGTGGCGGGACGGGGCTGAAGGCCCGTCGTCTCCGACGTGGCCGTCTGTTCCGGTTCGGAGGACGGGCCGGTGGGTTCGTTCATTCGGGGCGTGGACACCGGATTATACTGGACCCTTTCCCATGGACCTGACCCTTCCTCTCGACTACCAGGCCATCGAACGGATCCTGCCGCACCGGTACCCGTTCCTGCTGGTCGATCGCATCACCGAACTCGAGGCCGACAAGCGGATCGTGGGCGTGAAGAACGTCTCGGCGAACGAGCGCTATCTCTCGCCGACGGTGGCCGGTTCGGGGCCGGTGCTGCCGCCGACGATCCTCACCGAAGCGGTGGCACAGGTGGGCGCGATCCTGATCCTGTCGAAGCCCGAGAACCGGGAGAAGCTCATCTACTTCATGGGCATCGACCGCGTCCGGTTCAAGGCCATGGCGCGGCCGGGCGACGTGGTGGAGATCGAGGCGCGCGTGAAGCGACTGCGCAGCCGCATGGGGCAGCTCGAGGGGTTTGCCCGCATCAACGGCCAGGTGGCGGTGGCCGGGCGCATGACCTTCGCCCTGGGCCCAACCGCTTCCTGACCGCTGGGCCGACAGGCTGCCGCGCTCAGGCGATGGCGGCCCGCACCTCGGCTACCCGTACGCAATTGCGCCCTTCCTGCTTCGCCAGGTAGAGAGCCGCATCGGCCCGGCCGATGAGCGGCGAGACTTCGACCTCCCCCGCTGACGCCGTCGCGATCCCGAAACTGGCGGTCACCCCGATCACGTCGGCGTTCCACCGCACGGGGTTCTCCTCGAGCTCCCGGCGCAGGGTCTCGGCGACGCGCTGCGCGCCAGCCAGGGGTGTATCCGGCAGCAGGATGAGGAACTCTTCGCCGCCATAGCGGCACTTGAGGTCGCTGCCGCGCAGGACGGCGGTCATCCGCTGCCCCACGGCCGAGAGCACCGCGTCGCCACAGAGGTGTCCGTACTCGTCGTTGATCCGCTTGAAGTGATCCAGGTCGAACATGATCAGGCTCAGGGGCTGCTGGGACCGCCAGGCGCGGCGCAGCTCCACGTCGATCACCTCGAGCGCGTGCTTCCGGTTCGAGCACCCCGTCAGCGCGTCCCGGACGCTGTTCTCGTGGATCTCTTTGAACAGCTGCGCGTTCTTGACGGCCGCCCCCAGCAGCGCCGACGCCGTCATGAGGATGCCGTGCTGGTGCTCGGTGAGCGGCGGCTGGGACGCCACGCCCAGCACGCCCAGGGGCGCGCCCCCGGCGATCATCGGGAAACAGGCGTCGGCGGCCGCGCCGGCCTCGACGACGCCCACCTCCCCGAGCACGGCCCGCCGCGCGGCCCGCTCGAGATCGGCCAGCCGAACCTCCCCGAGCGTCACGAGGGGCTGCCAGATGCCGTCCATCCGCAACATGACCCAGCCCGATCGCCCGGGCGCCAGTCGCGGCAGGTGCTCGGTGACGGCGCTCCGGATCGAGTCCTCGTCCTGCGAGCGGGTGAGGGCGAGGGCGCGGCCGAACTCCACGAGCCGGGCGGTCTCGCCCTCGCGCGCACGGGCCTGGTGCGCGTCGGCCTCGGCGGCGAGCGCGAGCGCACGGATCTCGTGGCGCTTCCGGAGCTGATAGAAGATGTAGACGCCGGTGAGGATGACGAGCCCGGGCAACAGCTGCAGGCCGCGGGCCTGTTCGATCTCGCGCGCGTATTCGATCAGCCTGGCAACGGGCTCCACGAAGATCACGAAGAGCGCCACGGTCAGCCCGGCGAGCAGCATGAGATCGTTGCGGCCGACCAGTCTCATTCGAACCCTCTGTCGATGCGGGAATCGGGCGGAACGCCCGGCCGCAAGCCTATCGACGGCTCTCGCGCACTGTCAAGACGCGGGCAGGCACCAGATCGGACGCCGTCGAATTCCTTGGGCGCACGATCCGACCCGGCTATAATCGCTCTTCGTGGCTTCACGAGTCTCGAAGCAGTCGGCCGCGGCGCGTAAGCTGCGGGCCGACGCTTTCGCTCGATTCTTCGAAGCCGTTCGCGAGGGCGTGTTCATCGGCACGCTGAGCCCGGACGGCACATCGGCCGGCACGACCGCGGCCAATCCCCATCTCCGTCACATCTTCGGCTACCCACCCGACACCAGCGAAGCCACGGTCTCGCCGCTGAGCCCCGGTCGCTTCGTGGAGCAGGCCGACCGGGCCGCGCTGCTCGATCGCCTGATGGCCGAGGGCCGCGTCACCGACTATCGCATCCGCATGAAACGGGTGGACGGCACCACGTTCTGGGTGGAAACGACGGCGCAGGCCGAGTCCGAGCCCGATGGATCCGCGATCCGCGTCGAAGCCCTGTTCAGGGATGTCAGCGAACGCAAGCGGCTCAACGACGAGTCGTGGGGCATGTATCAGCAGATGCTCCAGGCCGAGAAGATGGCGGCCCTGGGTCAGGAAGTGGCGACGGTCGCCCACGAGCTGACCAATCCGCTCGCCACGATCCTGAGCTGGGCGGAGCGCCTCGCCTCCAAGCCGCTCAGCGAGCCCACGCAGCGCGGCGTGGACATCATCGTGAGCGAGGCCGACAGGGCGGCGAAGATCGTCAGGCAGCTGCTCACCTACGCCCGGAAGCGCCGCTCCACCCGCACCCTCATCGACCTGACGCGGGTCGTGCAGCAGGCGCTCGCGTCGCGGGCCTACGAGCGCGGCGTCGTGAACGTGACCGTCGAAACGCACTTCGAGGAACGGCTCCCGCGGGTCTTTGCGGATGCGCACCGGATCTACCAGGTCCTGCTGAACCTGATCATCAACGCCGAGCAGGCGATGATCGCCGCGCACGGCCGGGGCACGCTCGTGGTCCGGACGTCTCATGACGCGGCCACGAACATGGTGGCGGTGGAGATCGCCGACGATGGGCCCGGCGTGCCCCTCGAGGTCGAGAACCGCATCTTCGAACCCTTCTTCACCACCAAGGAGGTGGGACAAGGGACCGGCCTCGGCCTGTCGCTGGCGCACGCCATCGTGCAGGAACACGAGGGCCGGATCAGCGTCCGGCCGGGTGAGCCCCGGGGGGCCACCTTCGTCGTCGAACTCCCGATCGCCGAATCCCTGGCCGGCGGCGCCTCCGCCGAGCCGGAGGCGCCCCTCACGACGCTGCGTGGCGCGTCGGTCCTGCTGGTCGAGGACGAACGCGACCTCGCGGCCTCGGTCGTGGAGCTGCTGCGGGAGCAGGGCCTGGTCGTCGAATGGGCCAGCGACGGCGAGAAGGCCCTGGAGCGTGTGCAGCACGGGTTGTTCGACGTGGTGATCTGCGACCTCCGGATGCCCAGGCTCAACGGAATGGCGTTCTACCGGGCGATGACGGCCACCAGGCCGGAACTGGCGCGCCGCGTCATCTTCGTGACCGGCGACGTCGCCGACCCCGAGGCCGAGCGCTTCCTCGCCGAGAGCGAGTGCCGCTGGCTCGCCAAGCCGTTCCGCAGCGGCGACCTGCTGCGTGCCGTGCGCGACGCGCTCGCGTAGGACACGACCACCCCCATCGGCGTCCCGTCCTGCGACGACGCGGCGGCGGCCCGCTCGCGCGGCCGCTGCTGGAACTCCAGGATGGCGCTGCGCATCACCACCATGGCCTCGGCCGGCGCCATGCGTCCGAGCGCCTCACGCAGGCGCCGGATGGCGCGGGCGTGGAGCTGGGACACGCGTGACTCGTTCACGCCGATCTCGGTGCCGATCTGCTTCATCGTCGCCTCGCCGTAGTAGTAGAGGCTGATGACCTTCTGCTCGCGCGGCGGCAGGCTCTGAATCGCCTGGAGCACGCGACCGCGGGTTTCCTCGCGCTCGAAGGCGGCATCGGGCTGCTCAGGCTCGGACGGCACCAGGGCGGCCGGCAGGCGCGACTCGTCCACGTTGTCGCCGCTCGAGAGCGGTGAGGTGGACTCGATGGCGTTGATGCGCACGATGGTGCGGCCCAGACGCTTCTCGTCGGACCCGAGCCGGGCGGCGAGGTCGGCCAGCGACGGCTCGCATCCGAGTTCGCGCCGCAGTTCCTCGCGGGCGGCCTCGAGCTCCCGACGCTGACGCCGGACGCCGCGCGGCCACGCGTCCTTGCGCAGGGCATCGATCATGGCGCCGCGGATCCGGCGCTCGGCGAACGTCTCGAACTTGATGCCGCGCTCCTCGTCGAAGCGGTTCGCCGCGTCGATCAAGCCGAGGACGCCGTCCTGGACCAGATCGCCGATGTCGATGGAGTGGGGCATCGTCGAGGCGACGCGGCGCGCGAGCTGCTCGACGAAGGGAATGGCGGCAACGACTCGAGAAGTGTTGGAACCTGTCAACGGGTGCATCAGTCTGACCTCCGCCCATCCCTAAGGC
>JABFRY010000061.1 GCA_013140955.1 Acidobacteriota bacterium | reverse complement strand
CGGTCCTGCTGGTGCTCGGGGCCGTCGGCCTGGCCGGCCTCCCGGGCGGGGCCCGCATCGTCGTCGGCTCCAAGAACTTCACGGAGCAGGTCATTCTCGGGGAGTTGACGGCCCAGGCCATCGAGCGCTACACGGACCTGACGGTCGAGCGACGCCTGAATCTTGGCGGGACGTTCATCTGTGACCAGGCGCTGCAGGCAGGGGATATCGACGTGTACGTCGAGTACAGCGGCACGGCCCTCACCGCACTGTTCGACCGGCCGGCCGTCCGCTCGCGGGAGACCGCGCTGTCACAGGTGCGCCAGCTGTACGCGGACTCGGGGCGCACGATGCTCGAGCCGTTCGGCTTCAACAACACGTTCGCCATCCTCGTGCGCCAGCGGGATGCCCGGGCTCTCGACCTGCGGACGCTCACCGACCTCGCCCGACAGGCGCCCGCGTGGCGGGCCGCGTTCGGCTTCGAGTTCCTCGAGCGGCAGGACGGCTACGCGGGCCTGGCCGCCACCTACGGCCTCCGCTTCGCCGCCCCCCCGGCGGCCATGGACCTGGCGCTGGTGTACCGCGCCCTGTCGGCCGGAGAGGTGGATGTCATCGCGGGCGACGCGACCGCTGGCCTCATTGCCGCCCTCGACCTGGTGGCGCTGGAAGACGATCGGCGCTACTTTCCGCCCTACGATGCCGTGCCCGTCATGCACGCGCCCACCCTGCTGCGGTATCCACAGGTGGGCGCCGCCCTGGCCCGCCTGGGCGGGCGCATCTCCGAAGGCGACATGCAGCGGATGAACCGCGCCGTCGACGTCGACGGCGCCGACCCGGCGGCCGTGGCCTCGGCGTTTCTCGACGCGCTCGAACGCGGGGTATGATCGACCGGCTCGGGCCGCCGCCGGAGCGGTGGTGCAGGCCGGCCGCGTGGCTGCTGCCCGACGAGACCAACGACGACACATATGCCTACACTGAACAGTTTTGGAACGCGCTCGGAGCTCCGCATCGGGGCCCGTACGGTGCAGTACTACAGCCTTGCCGCACTCGAGGCGGCCGGATTCCCAGGAGTGTCCCGGCTGCCGTACTCGATGAAGATCCTGCTCGAGAACCTGCTCAGGCGTGAAGACGGCGCCTTCGTCAAGACGGAGGACGTCCGGGCGGTTGCCGAGTGGGACGCGGCCGGCGCCGTCGAGAAGGAAATTTCCTTCATGCCCGCCCGCGTGCTGCTGCAGGACTTCACCGGGGTGCCGTGTGTCGTCGATCTGGCGGCCATGCGGGACGCCATGGTGTCCCTCGGGGGAAACCCGGATCTGGTCAACCCCCTGCAGCCGGTCGAACTGGTCATCGACCACTCGGTGCAGGTGGACTACTTCGGGCGTCCGGACGCGTTCACGCTGAATGCCGAGCTCGAGTTCTCGCGCAACCGCGAACGGTACGCGTTCCTGCGGTGGGGCCAGGAGGCCTTCGACAACTTCAAGGCCGTGCCGCCCGACACCGGCATCGTGCACCAGGTGAACCTGGAGTACCTGGCGCGGGTGGTCTTCGCGGAGACCGTCGACGGTCAGACCGTGGCGTATCCCGACACGCTGGTGGGGACCGACTCGCACACCACGATGGTGAACGGCCTGGGGGTCGTCGGTTGGGGCGTGGGAGGGATCGAGGCCGAGGCGGCCATGCTGGGGCAGCCGATCTCCATGCTGCTGCCGCGGGTGCTCGGCGTGCGCCTGACGGGCAGCCTGCCCAAGGGCACGACGGCCACCGACCTGGTGCTCACGGTCACCGAGATCCTGCGGAAGAAGGGCGTGGTGGGCACCTTCGTGGAGTTCTTCGGCGAGGGACTCAAGGACCTGACGCTTGCCGACCGCGCGGTCCTGGGCAACATGTGCCCCGAGTACGGCGCCACCGTGGCGATCTTCCCGATCGACCGGATGACCATCGAATACCTGCGCCTCACGGGACGGGACGCCGAGAGTATCGCGCTCGTCGAGGGCTACGCCCGGGCACAGGGCCTGTTCCGCGAGGACGACACGCCGGACGCGGTGTACTCCGATCTGGTCGAGATCGATCTCGCCACCATCGAGCCGAGCCTTGCCGGTCCCAGGCGGCCGCAGGACCGCGTGCCGCTCTCGGGTGCGAGCGCCGCGTTCAAGACGGCCCTGCCCAGCATGCAGGCGGCGACCAAGCCCGGTGCGGCGGCGACCGCGACGGCGGTGGCCGACGCCGATCTCGAGGTGCTCGACCATGGTGCGGTCGTCATCGCGGCCATCACCAGCTGCACCAACACGTCGAACCCGGCCGTGATGGTCGGCGCCGGCCTGCTCGCGAAGAAGGCCGTCGAAAAGGGGCTCACCCAGAAGCCCTGGGTGAAGACGAGCCTCGCGCCAGGGTCGAAGGTAGTCAGTCACTACCTCGACGCTGCCGGATTGACGCCGGCCCTCGACGCGCTCGGCTTCAACCTTGTCGGCTACGGCTGCACGACCTGCATCGGGAACAGCGGCCCGCTGCCCGAGGACGTGTCGGCCATCGTCCGCGACCGCAACCTCGTCGTGGCCTCCGTGCTCAGCGGGAACCGCAACTTCGAGGGACGGATCCAGCAGGACGTGCGGGCCAACTACCTGGCGTCGCCGCCCCTGGTCGTGGCGTACGCGCTTGCCGGATGGATTACGACGGACCTGACGACCGAGCCCCTCGGGCACGACCGCACCGGTGCGCCCGTCTACCTGCGGGACATCTGGCCGAGCGAAGCCGAGGTGCAGGAAACCATGCTGCGCGCGGTGACGAAGGAGATGTTCGAGACGGCCTACAAGGACGTCTTCGCGGGCGACGAGCGGTGGCAGGCGCTGGCGGTGCCCGAGGGCAGCCGCTTCGCCTGGGACGACACCTCCACCTACATCCGCAAGCCCACGTTCCTCGAGGGCATGACGATGGAGGCGCCGACGCCGGCCGACATCACCGGCGCGCGCGTCCTGGCGGTGCTGGGTGACAGTGTCACCACCGACCACATCTCGCCGGCGGGTGCCATCAAGGCGGACAGCCCCGCCGGGCACTACCTGGTCGAGAAGGGCGTGCTGCCGACGGACTTCAACTCCTACGGTGCGCGGCGCGGCAACCACGAAGTCATGATGCGGGGCACGTTCGCCAACGTCCGGCTGCGCAACCAGCTGGCGCCCGGGACCGAAGGTGGATGGACGCGCTACCAGCCCGGTGGCGAGCAGATGAGCATCTACGCGGCCTCCGTGCAGTACCGGGCGGCGGGCATCCCGCTGCTCGTCATCGCGGGCAAGGAGTACGGGTCCGGGTCCTCGCGCGACTGGGCCGCCAAGGGCACCATGCTTCTCGGTGTCAAGGCCGTGATCGCCGAGTCCTTCGAGCGGATCCACCGGAGCAACCTGGTGAACATGGGTGTCCTGCCGCTCCAGTTCAAGGCGGGTGAGGGCGCCGCGGCGCTGGGCCTGTCCGGCACCGAGGCCTTCGACCTCCTGGGTGTCGCCGACCAGTTGACCCCGCGCGGCGATCTGCGCGTGACGGCCACCGCGGCCGACGGCACGGTGTGCGAGTTCGCCGTGACGGTTCGTATCGATACCCCGGAGGAACTGGTGGCCTTCCGCCACGGCGGCATCCTGCCGTACGTGGTGCGCCAGCTGGTGAACCGGAAGGGCTGACGCCCCGCGGTTCGCCGGCGGGCCGGAACACGATGCTCACGGCAGAAGCGGTGAAGGCGCGTGCCCGGGAGCTGGGGTTCGACCTCTGCGGCGTGGCGGCTGCCGAGGCGTTTCCCGAGCTGGCCTATCTGCGGGAGTGGCTCGACGCGGGGTATGCCGGCGACATGGCGTACCTCGCGCGGTCGGCCGACCGCCGCGCGGACGTGCGCCGCGTGGTACCGGGCGCACGGTCGGTCGTGGTCACCGGCACGCTGTACAACGTCGACCGTCCATACTCGACAGACATTCAGGATCCCGCCACGGCCCTCGTGGCACGGTACGCCTGGGGCGACGACTACCACGACGTCCTCGGTAGCCGGATGCAGGCGCTGCTCGACTGGATGCGCGAGCAGAGTCCGGAGCCGTTCGAGGCGCGGGCGTACGTGGACACCGGGCCGGTCCAGGAGCGGGTGTTCGCGCAGTACGCGGGGCTCGGCTGGATTGGGAAGAACACCTGCCTGATCAACCCCGACCTGGGCTCCTGGCTCTTTCTCGCCGAAATCATCTGCACGCTGGACCTCGAGCCCGATACGCAGGGGCTCGAGCAGTGCGGCAGCTGCACGGCCTGCCTCGACGCCTGCCCGACGGGCGCCCTCGTCGAGGCGGGGGCGCTCGACGCCACCCGCTGCCTCTCGTACCTCACGATCGAGCTCCGGGGGAGCATGCCCGAGCCACTGCGGGCGGCCATCGGCTCTCACGTGTACGGCTGCGACATCTGCCAGGAGGTCTGTCCCTACAATCAGCCGGCACCGCGCTCGAGTGACCCGGCCTGGCAGCCCAGGCCAGGACTCGACCTGCCGCGCATGGTCGACCTCTGGCAGACACCGGATCGAGGCCTCCGCTCGCTCGTGAAGGGCAGCGCCATGACGCGCGCCAAGCTGCCGGGGCTCCGCCGGAATCTGGCGGTGGCGATGGGCAATGCCGGGCTTGGCGAGACACTGGCCTCGACCGACCAAAACACGGACGGACACGACGTCCCACGGCCGTCGCTCGACGATCCGCTGGTGCGCGACCACGTCGAGTGGGCCAGGCAACGCGGCCGAGGGGTATGATGCTCGCCATGAGTCACGGCACCGCGCCGATTCTCCTCGTGTCGATGCCGCAGATGGCCGACCCGAATTTCGCGCGGACGGTGATCCTCCTGTGTGAGTACACCGAGCAGGGCGCGTTCGGGCTCGTCGTCAACCGCCAGATGACCGAACCGGCCTGGACGCTCGTGAAGACGGATCCGCCTGTGACGGTCGACCCACAGGTCCGCCTCTGGATCGGGGGGCCGGTCGAGCCCCAGCGCACCTGGGTGCTGATGACCGTGTCCCAGGGGCCGGAGGACGAGCAGCGCGAGGTGGCGCCGGGTGTGCTGCTCTCGGCGTCCCACGAACTGACATTGCAGCTGCTCCAGGCTCCGCCGTCCCGTCAGGCCCGTATTCTCGTGGGGTACGCAGGATGGGGGCCCGGGCAGTTGGAGCAGGAGCTGGCGGCGTCCGGCTGGCTGACACTGGGTGTGGATCCCGCGCTCATTTTCGGCGTATCGCCCGAGGACATGTGGGAGACGGCGATTCGCCGCCTCGGAGCGGATCCTGCCGCGCTCCAGACGAGTTCGGGCGTTCACTGAACGGTCCCCCGGACGGGGGCCGGCCCGGCAGCAGATCGAGCTCGCGAGATCGCCCGCAGGTCGTTGTCTGACGAAGAATTAAGGCAAATTTCAGTTGCGTCCCTGTCGGGCTCGGCTACTATGTCCCCGACATGTCACTTAGGCTTCGTTCAGGAGGAAGCACTATGAAGCGCGCTATGTTGGTGTTGCTGATCGTCGGGGCAGCGGTTGCCTTCGGCGGTCGGGCTACGGCCCATCACTCCTTCGCGGCCACCTATCTGGAAGACCAGACGGTGACCATCGAAGGCGAACTGGTTCAGTTCCTGTTCCGCAATCCGCACTCTTTCGTCCACGTGATGGTGACGGAGAAGGACGGCTCCAAGGTCCGCTACGCCGTGGAGTGGGGCGGCGCAGGTCAGCTCGGTGGACAGGGCGTCACCAGGGAAACCCTGAAGCCCGGCGACTTCGTCCAGATCAGCGGCTCGCCCGGTCGTAACCCGGCCGATCACCGCGTCCGCATGGTGACCCTGTTCCGTCCGAAGGACGGATTCGGGTGGGGCCGCCGTCCCGGCGAGGTTGTGGACTAGCTCTCAATCGGCTGCCTGAGGCCACAGTGGTCCGGGTTGCCTGAGCTGGACTAACATGCGGCCGCGCGTCTCCGGACGCGCGGCCGTTTTCTTTTTGTGGGCGCGGAACGCACGGCGTCGACGTCCAGCCGGAGTGACATGTATCCCGTCCTCTTCAGGTTTGGCAGCTTCGAAGTCACGACCTTCGGCGTGATGGTGGCCCTGGGCGCCCTGGTGGGGCTCTGGGTCTTCCGACGTG
>JABFRY010000081.1 GCA_013140955.1 Acidobacteriota bacterium | reverse complement strand
GGGTCACGGTGTTGACGCTGGCGCCGACGAAGTTGCCCTGCCGCACGTCGAAGGGCGCCACGTTGACCTGCACCTGCTCGATCGCCTCGAGTGAGATGGGCGCCACGTTGGTCCGGTCGCCGGGCTGGCCGCCGAGACCGAACGCGTTGTTGAACGACGCGCCGTCCACGGTGATGTTGTTCAGGCGGTTGTCCTGGCCGCCGAAGTTGGCGCCGCCGCCGCTGGCCTGCGGGTTGAGGCGGGTCATGTCGTTGATGCGGGCCGAGATGGTCGGCAGCGTCGCGAGGTCGGCGCGGCTCACGGCCGTGGCCGCGCCCGTCCGTGTGGAGCTGAACACCGCATCGGCGGACTCGGCGGTGACCGTCACCTGCTCCTGCACCGCGATGGCGCGCACGATGACGGGCACGTCGGACGACACGCCGAGGTTGACCGTCACGTTGCCGAGCGTCTGGGGCTCGAACGCCGTACCCGGGCCGCCCGTGTAGGCCACCGTGACCGAGTAGGGCCCGCCGACGCGCATGTTGAGGATCGAGAAGCGTCCGCTCGCCTGGGTGACCGTCTCGTAGGTCGTGCCCGACGGCTCGTGGATGGCGATGACGCTGGCGCCCGCGATCGGCTGCATCTGATCGTTGATCACGACGCCGGTCACGGCGCCGGTGGTCACACCCTGCGCGGCCGCCTCAGGGACGGCACACGTTACGGACAGCATCAGGACGGACAGCATCACGGTGAGTGATGCCGTGCCGCTCAGCCTGCGAGCGGCATCGAACACACGCATACAGCGTTTCATCATCGGCTCCAGAAGAATTCGCACTCCGGCGAACGAGACAGGGACAGACAGACTCGAGGATGGGTCGAGCGTACCAACGGGCGGTGACGACAGGATGACGACCGCGGCATGGCCGGACGTGCAATTCTATCCCGCAGAATTCCGCCAGGCGGGGGCTGTGCAGCGGGCCGTGCACGGGAATCCATGGCCACCCGCGCCAGCGACGAAAGTGTCCTGGCGGCCTGGCCGAACACGCGGGGACAGCGTCCATGCCGTGGAATCGCGCGCCAGGGCGCCGTGAGCGGGCCGGCCGGCTCCCCGACGAGGAGACCGCAGGGGCCGGCCGGTTGCAGGCGGCCGAGCTCTGGAATAATGGCGGCGTGCCCGTCCACGACCCCCGCCGTCGCGCGTTCCTGAGCGCATCGGCCCTGGCCCTGCCCGGATGGCTGGTCGGACGCTGGACGCCTGGCGCCCAAGGCGAAGGATTCGCGCAGGCGCCTGGCGCCCCGGCGATCGTCACGTCGGAGCGCTTGCGGCCCCAGTTGCCCGGGGGCATCCAGTCCGGCGACGTCACCGCGAGCCGCGCCGTCGTCTGGAGCCGCACCGATCGTCCGGCGCGGATGCTCGTGGAGTGGGACACCGACGACGCGTTCCGCACGGCCCGCCGAGTGACGGGCCCCGCGGCACTCGAGCACACCGGGTTCACGGCGGCCGTGGACCTGCGCGGTCTCCCGGCCGGCGCCGATCTCGTGTACCGCATCAGGTTCGAGAGCCTCTCTTCTCCAGGCGCCCTCAGCGAACCGCTGACCGGACGTCTCCGCACGGCGCCCGAGGATGCCCGACGCCTGCGACTGGTGTGGACGGGCGACACCGTGGGCCAGGGCTGGGGGATCGACCGCGCGCGCGGAGGGCTGCGCATGTACCGCACGATGCTCGACGCGGCGCCGGACGTCTTCGTGCACTCGGGCGACCTCATCTACGCCGACGGTCCGCTCGCACGCGAGGTCCGTCTCGACGACGGCACGCTGTGGCGCAACGAGGTCACGCCCGCCAAGGCCAAGGTAGCCGAGACGCTCGAGGAATTCCGCGGCAACTTCCAGTACACGATGCTCGACGAGCACGCCCGTCGCTTCCACGCCGCCGTGCCGCTCGTCGCGCAGTGGGACGACCACGAGGTGGTCAACAACTGGTTCCCGGGCCTGCAGCTCGACGACGACGCCCGCTACACGGTGAAGAGCGCGTCGCTGCTGGCCGCCCGCGCGAAACAGGCGTTCTTCGAGCACGTGCCCCTGCGACGATCGCCCGACGAGAGCGAGCGCATCTACCGGCAGTTCGCCTACGGTCCCCTGCTCGACGTGTTCGTGATCGACCTGCGCAGCTACCGCGGGCCGAATACTTTCAACCGGCAGGCGGCCGCGGGCGCGGATACGGCGTTCGCTGGCGGGGAGCAGCTGGCCTGGCTGAAGGCGGCGCTCGCCGGCAGCAAGGCCACCTGGAAGGTCGTGGCGAGCGACATGCCGATCGGTCTCGTGGTGCCCGACCGCGAGCGTCGTGGCGAGCCCAACTTCGAGGCCTGGGCCAACGCCGACCCGGGCCAGCCGGCCGGGCGCGAGCTGGAGCTGGCCGATCTGCTGGCGCATCTGCAGCGTGAGCGCGTGCGCAACGTGGTGTGGATCACGGCCGACGTGCACTACGCGGCCGCGCACCACTACGCACCCGACCGCGCCGCCTTCACCGCCTTCGATCCGTTTTGGGAATTCGTGGCCGGGCCGATGCACGCGGGCACGTTCGGGCCCAATGCGCTCGATGCCACCTTCGGTCCCGAGGTGCGCTTCGCCAGCGTGGAGGCCGGCATGGCCCCCAACCGTCCGCCGAGCGACGACCGG
This sequence comes from Acidobacteriota bacterium, assembly GCA_013140955.1. GTDB lineage: Bacteria > Acidobacteriota > Vicinamibacteria > Vicinamibacterales > UBA2999 > JABFRY01. The sequence continues at coordinate 3,459 of JABFRY010000081.1, read as the reverse complement.
CAGTACTTCGGTGTGCTCGACATCGACCCGGCGACTCGCACGCTCACCGTGGACCTGCGCGACGTGACCGGCCGGAGTCTGTGGACGCGGGATCTGCAGCCGGTCGGTCCCTGAGCGAGCGGTGCGTCAGGCGCCGCCGCGACGCAGGCGCTCCATCACGCGGCGGACGAGCGCGTCGGGCTCGGCAATCGGCACCTCGAGCTCGCCGCACTCGCTGACGAACCGCACGGTCATGCGGGTCGAGTCGACCAGGGCCTGACACGATCCGCAACAGGCCAGGTGTGTCTCAATCTGCCGCCGGACGTCCGGGCTGGTCTCCTCGTCGAGCAGATCGGAGATCTCCGCGAGCACGTCGTCGCATCTATACACGACCCCTCCCTCCGGCCCCGCGCCCGAAGACGGGCTCCAGCCGTTCCCTGAGCATCAGGCGCCCCCGATGCAGCCGCGTCTTGAGATTGGCCACCTGGATGCCGAGCATCGCCGCGGCTTCGGCCGCCGTGAGCCCCTGCATGTCGCGCAGCACCACGGCGTCGCGGTAGTGCTCGGGAAGGGTGGCGATGGCCTCCCCGACGAGGCGGCGGCGCTCGGCCGCCGAGTACTGGGCCTCGGGCCCTTCGGCCCACCGCGTCACCTGCCCGGTCCGCACCAGTGCGCTGGGGTGCGTCTCGTCCAGCGATTCGGTCGGACGGCGGCGACGGCGCAGCTGCAACGCCTCGTTGATGGCAATGCGCGTCAGCCAGGTGGAAAACCGCGAGGCCCCTTCGAAGGTGTGGAGATGCTGGAAGGCCTTGAGCAGGGCCGTCTGCATCACGTCCTCGGCATCCTCGGCGTTGCCGCATACCACGAGCAAGGTGCGATAGAGGCGCCGATGGTAGCCCGACACGAGCGCCTCGAAGGCATCGAGGTCGCCAGACTTCGCCCGGGCCACGAGCGCAGCCTCGAGGCCCGTCGCCTCGGTGATCTGCCCCTCGGCGCGCTGAGCCACCGGGCCGGGAGTCTCTGCCGTGGCGCGGCCCGCGGGCAACACCGGGGCATGCTCGCCGGCCGCCTCTCCCGCCGCCTCTCCAGCCGCGCTCACGCTCGCGGCCCGCTCCCCATCTGATGGCACGCCCTCACGGTACCACGCGGACGCGGCCTGCGGCGGATGGTGCCGGCGGATAGCGCCGACGGTCGCGGGTTGGGCCCTCCGCCACTCATGCCGGCGGATCGGGGAAGTAGTCCTCTGGCGGCATCACCTGCAGCACGCGGCATCCCTCCTCCGTCCAGAGTTCGGTATGGTGCGTGTCGGCGTCGGCGTGCACGAAATCCCCGGGGCCGAGCTTGCGGTCCCACGTGTGGAGGCTGCCGCTGATGACGTAGCACTCCTCGGCGCCCTGGTGATGGTGCGGCGGAAAGCGCGTGCCGGGCGCGACATCGAACAGCACGGTCGCGTAGCCGGCAACGCGGTTCAGGGTGAGCACCTTCATGCGAATGCCCGGCACCGGGTGCGGCGCCCACCCCGCCTCGTCGTCGTATTGGAACGAGAACCCCTGGGGGACGGGCAGGATGCCCGCGCGCGCCAGCAGGCGCGCCTCCACCTCTGGGCGAGGAGCGAGGTCCGTCCTCTCCACCGACCTGGCGAGCGCTACCGCCAGCGCGTCGTCGAACTCCACGTTATCCGCGTCGTCGTTCATCGCTCCACGTCACCGCCGACAGCTGCTCCCGCAGCGTCGTCATGCCCGAACGAATCCGGGTCTTGACGGTACCGAGCGGAAGACCGTGCCGCTCGGCAAGTTCAGAGTGTGTCAGCCCGAGGAAGTAGGCCTGCTCGATCAGCTCGCGCTGCCCTGGGGGGAGGGCGCGGAGCGCACGATCGACGTCCCGTCGCGCGTCGCCGGCGGGGGCGTTCTCCACCGACGGCTCGGCGCACGGTGTTTCACGCGCGGCCGCGTCCAGCAGGCGCGCGTGCGCCGCGTTGGACCTCAGCCGGTCCAGAGCCCGGTGGCGCGCGATGCCGACGAGCCAGCCTACCGGCGTGCCGAGCGCAGGATTGTAGGTATCCGCGCGCGTCCATGCCGCGAGAAAGGCTTCCTGGAGGATCTCCTCGGCCTCGCCGTGCTGCCCGACGATGCGCACGATGAGACAGAACAGCAGCCGGCTGTGCCGCGCGTAGAGTTCGCCGAGCGCCGTGCCATCGCGCTGCGCGAGGCGTTGGATCAACGCCAGATCGCGATCGCTGTCACCGCTGGGCGACGCGCTTGGGGAGGAGAGCGGCACGATTGGGGAGTCTAGCGTACGGAGGCGGACATCGGCCGGCGCTCACGCGCGCCGGCCGTCAGGGTTGGTGGGATCCCGGCACTGAGGGCACGGTCTCAGGGTATGCGCACCCCTACCGAGGCCTCGATGGCGCCAGCCCTCCTGAGGAGTTCGGGGTCCTTGACGCCAACCGCAAGGGCACGCGCGATCTGGGCGTGGGCCTCGTCGTGCCGATCGTTGGCATGGAGCGCCCAGGCATACGCGTCGAGCGTGTAGACGTCGTGCCGGCGGGCCACCTCGCGTTCGGCGATCGCGAGCGCCTTCGCCGGCTGGTCCGCGTGGTTGGCGTAGTAGAACACCAGCTCGCGGTTCGCGTTGTCCCAGCCCTCCGACTCGCGCAGGGCCAGACGCTCGAAGTCCTCGAACGCGGCCCTGGCCTCGGGGCGCCGTCCGGCACGGTCGAGCGCCTCGGCCAGCGCGAAGAGGTTTTCCGGGTGGGGAGCCGCGTCGTAGCGGCGCTGCAACAGCGTGGCGGCCTCTGTCGCGCGCTCCTGCGCCAGGCGTACCTTGGCGAGTCCCGCCAGCGCGTAGTGATAGTCCGGGAACAGGGCGAGGGCCTGGCCCAGCGCGCGCTCCGCCTCGTCGGTCCGTCCGGCCAGCAGCTCCAGATGCCCGATGTGCGTGAGCATCCAGGCACGGTCCTCGGTCTCGGCGGGAGACGTGCGCGCGTGCGCCTGCTGCATCAGGTCGAGGGCGCCCTCGATGTCGCCGAACAGCTCACGGAGATACGCGGCGCGGGTGAACGCCGGGACGTTGCCAGGGCGCAGGTCCAGCATCCACTGGCAGGCCACCTCGGCGTCGGCATACCGGCCAAGCTCCACGTAGGCATCGGTGAGCAGGCCGTACACCAGCAGGTCGTCGGGCATGCGCCGATTGAGCGCCGTGGCTTGCTCGAGCGCCGCCGCGAACTCATGCTTCCCGAGCAGGACCCAGGCGCGCAGCTTCCCGGCCTCGAAGTTGTCGGGCGCCAGCACCAGGGAGCGGGCGATGGCCTGCTCGGCCCGATCGTAATAGGTCCCGTCGGCCGTCTCGCGCGCACGCCGCGCGAAGGCCAGGGCGAGCTGGTTGTAGCCGTCGGCCTGATCCGGTTGCGCGGCCACCACACGCTCGGCTGCGGCAATCGCCCGGTCGGCGGGCGAGGGCTCGGCCGGCGAGGCCTCGGCC
>JABFRY010000264.1 GCA_013140955.1 Acidobacteriota bacterium | reverse complement strand
CGTGTCTCCCGAGGCGCGGCTAGCGGCCGAGCGCCTCCCGCATCTTCTGTCCCATCTCCGCCGGGCTGGTGGCCACGTGCACGCCGGCCTGCGCCAGGGCGTCCATCTTCTCGGCGGCCGTGCCCTTGCCGCCGGCGATGATCGCGCCGGCATGGCCCATCCGCCGCCCGGGCGGCGCCGTCTGCCCGGCGATGAATCCGACGACGGGCTTGGTGAACTCGCGCTTGATGTAGTCGGCGGCTTCCTGTTCCGCCGTGCCCCCGATCTCGCCGATCAGGATGACCGCTTCGGTGTCGGGGTCGGCGGCAAACAGCTTCAGCGCATCGATGTGGCTGGTGCCGATCAGGGGATCGCCACCGATGCCGATGCAGGTGGTCTGTCCCATCCCGACTTTCGACAACTGGTGGATGGCTTCGTAGGTGAGCGTGCCCGACTTCGACACGATCCCGATGCGCCCCTCACGCACGATGTTGTGGGGGATGATGCCGGCCTTGCCCTGCCCTGCCGTGATGATGCCCGGGCAATTGGGTCCGATGAGGCGCGTGGCCGTGCCGTGCATGAACGTCATGGCCTTGAGCATGTCCACGGTCGGGATGCCCTCGGTGATGCACACCACCAGCGGCATGCCGGCGTCGGTCGCCTCCATGATCGCGTCGGCCGCAAAGGGCGGCGGCACGAAGATGACCGACGCATTGGCACCGGTTTCGCGCATCGCGTCGTGCACGTTGTTGAAGACGGGCCAGCCTTCGTGGGTCGTCCCCCCCTTGCCGGGAGTGACACCGCCCACGACGGTGGTGCCGTAGGCCGCGGCCTGCTTGGCATGGAAGGTCCCTTCCTTGCCGGTGAGACCCTGGACGATCAGCCGGGTATTTCTGTCGAGAAGCACTGCCATGGCGGAACGCGTCTCCTGTCGATCAGTGCGAGGCGCCGGCGCCCGCCAGGGCGACGACTCTCTCCGCGGCCTCGCCCATGGAGTCCGCCGTGGTGAAGTTCAACTGACTCTCGCGCAGCATCCGCTTGCCTTCCTCGACGTTGGTGCCTTCCATGCGGATCACGATGGGGACGGGCACGCCGAGCTCCTGCACCGCGGCAATCACGCCCTGCGCGAGCACGTCGCAGCGCAGGATGCCGCCGAAGATGTTGATGAGCACCGCGCGGACGTTCTTGTCCGACATCAGGATCTTGAAGGCATTGCGGATCTGCTCCGCGTTGGCCCCGCCGCCCACGTCGAGGAAATTCGCGGGCTCTCCGCCGGCGAGCTTGATGATGTCCATGGTGGCCATGGCGAGGCCCGCGCCGTTGACCATGCAGCCGATGTTGCCGTCGAGGCGGATGTAGTTCAGCGAGAACTTGGAGGCCTCGACTTCGAGCGGGTCTTCCTCGGCCAGGTCGCGCAGCTCCCGGAGATCCGGGTGCCGGTACAGGGCGTTGTCGTCGAAGGCCACCTTGGCATCGAGCGCCAGCAGGTCGCCGCCCTTGGTCAGGATGAGGGGGTTGATCTCGATCATGGCGGCGTCGGTCTCGATGAACGCCCGGTAGACCGACTCGAGCACCTTCACCAGCTTCCCGGCCGCCTGGGCGTTGAGGCCCATCCCGAAGGCGAGCTTGCGCGCCTGGAAGGGCACGATGCCGGTGCCGCGGTTCACGTACTCCCGGAGGATCTGCTCGGGACTGGTGGCGGCGACCTCTTCGATGTCCATGCCGCCCGCCGCGCTCGCGATGATGACGGGGCAGGCCGCGGCCCGATCGATCACGATGCTCAGGTACAGCTCCCGTTCGATCTCGAGCCCCTGCTCGATGAGCACCCGGCCCACCTGCCGCCCCTCGGGACCGGTCTGGTGGGTGACGAGCGTCATCCCGATCATCTGCTTGGCCAGCTGCCCGGCCTCCTCGACCGAGCGGGCCAGCTTGACGCCACCGCCCTTGCCGCGGCCGCCGGCGTGAATCTGGGCCTTCACCACGACGAGGGCGCCGCCCAGGCGCTGGGCGATGTCGGCGGCTTCGGCCGGGGAGAAGGCGACTTCACCGCGCGGCACGGGGACACCGAACCGGGCGAGGACATGCTTGGCTTGATACTCGTGGATTTTCAAGACGGTGAGGCTCCGGGGAGTTGGGAAACCTGACAATCCTAGTCGGCACCTCTGCAGGCGTCAAGCACGCTCGGCGCTGCACGCGGTACGGGGAATGCCGCACACGCGGAACCGGATCCTGCGCGTGCGTTGTGGACGTCACCCTTTTCTGCTACGGTTACGCCGCATTCCTGTCCGCCCGTCGTCGGGATCGTCGCGCAGAGCACGTCGTGTGTTCGTGCGCGGCACTCTTCACGAGAGCGGCGTGCGTTCTACACGCGCCGTTCGAGAGGACGCCGATCGAGAGCACGGTGTCGTCCGGCCGGGCAGGCATGGGTCCGTTTCCGTGCAGTCCAACCACCGTCAGACAACAGACAAGCGAGGTAGTGGCATGACGCGTTTCCTTACCACCCTGGCGGCGATCGCACTGCTCTGTGCGGCTTCGCTGTCGGCACAGGGCCAGGGCCGGGCCGGCGGAGGCCCTCCCCCGCAGCGCAACCTGCAGGTGCTGCCGGCCGACATCCCCCAGCAGCAGCTCATTCAGATCATGCAGCGCTTCGAGCAGGCCCTTGGCGTGGGCTGCGAGCACTGCCACGTCTATCAGGGCCGCGGCAACCCGGCCAACGACCTCGCGTCGGACGCCAAGCCGGAAAAGGCCAAGACGCGGGCGATGATGCGGATGGTGCGCGACATCAACGGCGGCCTGCCGGCGGCGGTCAGCAAGCCCGCCGACCAGATCGCCCAGGTGGGCTGCTACACGTGTCACCGTGGATCGGCGATTCCGACGGCTGCGCCCGACCTGCCGGCGCCGCCGGCTGGCGGTGGCCGCCAGGGCGGCCGGCAGGGCGGCGCGGAATAGCGCTTCCCGCCCACCCCGCGGGCTCCCCGTACGCGACAACGCCCGGGCTGCGCACGCAGCCCGGGCGTTGTTCCGTCAGGCCGGACCAGCGGTCCGGCAGATAGGCGGCTAGACCCCGATCACGTCCACCAGTTCCTTCACCGCGGCCGCCGACTTCTTGAGCGCCGCGTCCTCGTCGGCCGTGAGCGTGATCTGGATGATCTCCTCCACGCCCCGGGCGCCGAGCTTCACCGGCACACCGACGAAGAGATCCTGGATCCCGTATTCGCCCTGCAGGAAGACCGAGCACGGCAGGATCTTCTTCTTGTCCTTGAGGATCGCCTCGCACATCTCCGCCGCGGCCTGGCCGGGGGCGTACCAGGCGCTGGTCCCCACCAGCTTCGTGATCTCCGCCCCGCCGTTGGCCGTACGCACGGAGATGGCGTCGATGGCCTCCTTCGACAGCAGTTCAGTGATCGGGATGCCGGCCACGGTCGAATACCGGGGCAGCGGCACCATGGTGTCACCGTGCCCACCCAGCACGAACGAGTGGACGTTCTCCACCGACACCTTGAGCTCCATCGCGATGAACGTGCTCATCCGGGCCGAATCGAGCACGCCGGCCATGCCGATGATGCGCTCGCGGGGAAACCCGGTCAGCCGGAAGAGCGCCTGCGACATCGCGTCGAGGGGATTGGCCACGGGCACCACGATCGCGTTCGGGCAGTGCTCCACCAGCTTCGGCGCGATGCTCTTCATGATGTCGAAGTTGTCGCGCACCAGATCGTCCCGGCTCATGCCCGGCTTGCGGGGCTTGCCCGAGGTGATCACGACGATGTCGGACCCGGCGGCGGCCGACCAGTCGGCGCCTCCGATCACGCGCGAGTCAGACCCGATGATCGGACAGGTCTCGTAGATGTCGAGCGCGATGCCGGCCGCCTTCTGGTCGGCGATGTCGATCACGACGACGTCGGCCAGTTCCTTCTCCGCGATGGCCCGCGCCACCGTGGCGCCCACGTTGCCGGCGCCGCCTACCACTGTCACTTTGCGATTCATGAAGCTCCTCGACAGCCAGCCGCCCCTCCGGCAGCGCCCGCTGGCGCGCGACCGCGCGACATTAGGGCACCGTCCCTCGCTGGAACGGCGAGTTACACACAGTTTCTGTTGAAAACCCTGTTGAAAACGACCCGTGATCCGCGTCCAACCGCGCTGCAATCAGCAGGTAACACCGGATTGCACCATTCCGGTGCGACCGGGCCGGTACGATCACCGCGCAGCGGCGGCGCGACCAGGCTGCGAACACCGTGACGCGACCGCGATCGCAGATTATACTTGCGCGCAGTGCCGCCAGCCGGCGTTCGCACAACAATCAGCGCTCGGCGGGTTGCGCACGGCGCGCACAGGGCACATCAGCATCACGATCACCGGAAGCATCACCGTCGCCAAGGCATTACTGTTACCAACGTCCGATAGTCGGACCTCTTTCATCCGGAACGCCCCTTGAACATTGTCGTAGCCGATGACCTGCCCGCCTCCGCCCTGGACGTCCTCCGCGCGGAAGGCTGGAACGTGGATGCCCGGAGCGGCCGGGCCCCCGAACAACTCGCGGCGGACCTCGCGGACGCCGACGCTCTCGTCGTGCGCAGCGCCACGAAGGTCACCTCCGCGGTGCTGAACGCGGCGCCCAAGCTGCGTGTCGTGGCCCGCGCCGGTACCGGCGTGGACAACGTCGACGTGCAGGCGGCCAGTGCCCGTGGCATCGTCGTGATGAACGCGCCCGGCGCCAACAGTATCAGCGTGGCCGAACTGGCCCTCGGCATGATCCTCTCGCTGGCCCGGCACCTGCCCGGGGCCGACGCCGCCATGAAGGAAGGGCGCTGGGAGAAGAAGAAGTTCCTGGGGGAGGAGATCCGGGAAAAGACGCTCGGACTCGCCGGGCTCGGCCGCATCGGCCAGGAGGTGGCGCGGCGGGCGTCCGCCTTCGGGATGCGGCTCATCGCCCACGACCCCTTCATCTCCGAGCAGGTCGCCGAGGACCTGGGCGTCGAACTCGTCACCCTCGACGAGCTCTTCGCGCGAGCCGACTACGTGTCGCTCCACATGCCCTCGAACCAGCACACGCGCAACATGGTCAACGCCGAGCGGCTGGCGCGGTCGAAGAAGGGCATCCGCATCGTGAACACGGCGCGGGGCGACCTCATCGACGAGCAGGCGCTGGCCGACGCCATCGAGTCCGGCCAGGTGGGCGGCGCGGCGCTCGACGTGTTCCAGAAGGAGCCGCCGGCCGATCCGCGCCTGCAGAAGCTGCCGCAGGTCGTGGCCTCGCCCCACATCGCCGCCTCGACGCGCGAGGGCCAGGAGCTGGTCGGCGTGGAAACCGCCACCGCCCTGCGCGACTTCCTGCGGGACGGCGTGATCCGCAATGCGGTCAACGTGTCGTCGGTCTCGTCCGAGGAGTTCAGCCGCATCCGGCCGTTCCTCGAACTCGGCGAGCGTCTCGGCGCGATGCTGGCGCAGCTGAACGACGGGCGCGCCAACACGCTGGGCGTGCGTTACTACGGCGACCTGGCCCAGGGCCGCAACGACATGATCATCAATGCCGTGCTGGTGGGGCTGTTCAAGCCGATCCTCTCATCGGCGGTCACGGCGGTGAACGCCCGCACGGTGGCGGCCGAGCGCGGCATCGAGATCGTCGAGTCGCACAGCACGCGGACCCGCAACCACACGAGCCTCATTTCCGTGAAGCTCGGGTCGAGCACCGGGGAGCGATGGGTCGAGGGCGCCGTGTTCGAACGGTCCAACCCGCGCATCGTCCTGCTCGACGGCATCGTCGTGGACGCGCCCCTCGAGGGCGCCATGGTGGTGATCGCGAACACGGACCAGCCGGGGGTCATCGGCGAGGTGGGCACCATCCTCGGACGGCATGGGGTGAACATCGCCAACTTCGCCCTGGGCCGGGCCGGCGATCGCGCCATCGGCCTGGTCAACATCGACGAGGCCGCGCCGGTGCCCGATGCCGTCCTCGACGAGATCGGCCGCATCACCGGCGTGCGCGAGGCCCGGCTCGTCCGGGTGTAGGCGGCGCGCGGCGCGCTCAGGGCTCGAAGCGAAGGGTGAGCGGTGCGCCGGGGGACACCGGGCCGAGGATGACGCCGTCCTCGGTGACGGCGTCCACCCGGTAGCGCCCATCGAGGACGTCGCCCTCCCGCACCAGGGTCACCCCGTCG
>JABFRY010000240.1 GCA_013140955.1 Acidobacteriota bacterium | reverse complement strand
CGGTCGTATACCGCGTCCACCCGGCCAAGCATCGTCGCCGAGACGTCGAAGACGTCGCCCTGGAGGATGTCGAGCGTGCCGGCGCGGAAGCGCGTCACGCCTCCCAGGTCGGAGACGACCGGATCGATCGCCAGCTCCGCGAAGAGCTGCTCGACGGCCAGCCGGCTCCACTCGGAGCCCACGACCCGATGTCCTTGGGCCAGCCACCAGCCGATGTCGCGGGTCTTCCCGCACAGCGGAAGAAAGATACGGCTGCCCGTCGCGAGCGCCAACGCCGCGTGGTGCGCCACGAGCAGCGCGTTGGGCGCGCCTTCATGAAAGCCGATCTCGTTGGCCTCCCACCGGCGCCGCCAGAACTCCGCATCCATGCCCCCAGGTATACCGCAACGCCGGAGTCCTGGCCATGGCGCGGTTCCAGGGACGGGCCGCGCGGGTGCCGCTTCTCGAAACCCCGGCGCGGGAGGTACCCTTGTGGGATTCCATGCCCGCATTTCCCGAGTCTCGTGTTCTCCACCTGGATATCACCGGACCGGACCGGTCCGGCGTCACGCACGCGCTGACGAGCATCCTCGCCAGATCGGGCGCCCGCATCCTCGACATCGGCCAGGCTGTCATCCACGACGCGCTCGCGCTCGGCATGCTGATCGAGCTGACCGACGCCATGAAGGCGTCGCCGCTGCTGACGGAACTGCTGCTCAAGGCCCACGAACTGGGCGTGCAGGTGCGCTTCACGGCGGCCTCCGGCGACGACTATCAGCACTGGGTGGCGAGCCAGGGCAAGGGCCGCTACATCGTGAGCGTGCTCGGTCCCACGCTGACGGCGGGCCATCTGGCCGACGTGAGCGGCGCCATCGCCGCCGCCGGCCTGAACATCGACCGCATCGACCGCCTGTCGGGGCGGACCTCGCTCGATGCGCCCTCCGGCAGTACGCGCGTGTGCGTCGAGCTGTCCGCGTCCGGCACCCTCGCGAGCGAGGCCGACTTCCGCGCGGCGCTCCTGGCGCTGTCGGCCAAGGACGATATCGACATCGCCTTCCAGCACGACACGGCGTACCGCCGGCACCGGCGGCTCGTGGCGTTCGACATGGACTCCACGCTGATCCGGGCCGAGGTGATCGACGAACTGGCCAAACTGGCCGGGGTGGGTGCCGAGGTGCAGGCCATCACCGAGGCCGCCATGGCCGGCGACCTGGACTTCCAGAGCAGCTTCCGCCAGCGCGTCGCCCTGCTCAAGGGCCTGCCGGAGTCGGCCCTCCAGCGCGTCGTCGAGCAGATGCCCCTGATGGACGGGGCCGAGCGCCTCACCAGCACCCTGCGCCAACTGGGCTACAAGACGGCCATCCTGTCCGGAGGCTTCACCTTCATGGGGCGGGCCCTGCAGGAGCGCCTCCGCATCGACTACCTCCACGCCAACGAACTCGACATCCGGGACGGCGTGGTGACCGGCGAGGTCCGCGAGCCGATCGTGGACGGGGCACGCAAGGCGCAGCACCTCGCCGAACTCGCCCACGCGGAGGGGCTCAACATGGAGCAGGTGATCGCGGTCGGCGACGGCGCCAACGACCTGCCCATGCTGGCGCTGGCGGGCCTGGGCATCGCGTTCCGCGCCAAGCCCCTCGTCCGCCGCAGCGCGCGGCAGTCGCTTTCGACGCTGGGCCTGGACGGGATCCTGTACCTGATCGGGGTGCGCGACCGCGAGACTTTGGCGCCCGTGCAGGTACCGCAGCCGGCGAGCCAGGCGTGATCACCCGCTGCGCGCCGGAGATACCAGCCCCCTGACGGCCTCGTCAGCGGTGCTCGTACTGCTGGTGCAGGGCCACCGCCACGCGGCCGATGAGTTCGAGCGGCAGTGGCGCAGCCAACGGAAAGATCAGGTTGCCCTTGGGGCCGCGGTAGGGCGCCAGTTCGGCGACGAGGGCAGCGTTATCCGTCACGGGCGGATAGATGCCGATGTGCTTCTTGAACGCCGCGAAGTAGAAGAAGATGCGCCCGTCCTTGAACGCCGGCATGCTGTACCCGATACAGCGCGTGGCCGAGGGCAGGAGCGACTCGACCGTGGCCTGAATGCGCGAGAGGCGCTGTCGTGCCTCGGGCGGCACCGTTGCGAAGTAGTCGTCGTGCGAGTCGAACGCCATCCTGATCGGCCTCCCGCGGACGCCCCGTCCGGGCGACGCCGCGGCAGGCAGGATAGCACCGCGTGCGCCTATGCCCCTCGCGCGCGGCGCGCCATGTCCTCGTAGGCCGCACGAATGAGCCGTGCGAGCGCGGCCTCGTCCACGGGGTGGCCCGGCCGCACCTTCACGTGACGCATGTACCGGCCCGTGCCGGTGAGGAGGCCCTCGGGGTCGGCGAGCTCGGCGCCACGGAAGAACCCCACGTTCACGTGTGCCGTGAAGGCGTCGACATATCCGAAGGCCGCCTCGCCCACGCACGCGGTGGGGTGTCCGTCGTGCAGCAAAACGCGAACGTCCTCCCCGCAGTGGCGCATCACGTCGAACCAGTGACGCGCGAGTCCCCCGAGCGCGCCTGGGTGCTCGCCCATCCAGCGCTCGACCGCCGGATCCTGGCGGCTCGCCTCGGGGAAGAGAAACAGCCCGTTCATGGCACGGTGGCTGTGGCCTGACCGGGACGGCAGCCCTTCCGGGCCAGCTCGAACCCCTCGAAGAGACGGCCGGCCTGCGCGCCGGCCAGCGTCGCGATGCGGTGCGGCTGCCCCTTCTCCTCCGAGTACCGGGCCAGCGTGCCCCTCGACCGCAGGTACTCGACCTCGCGCTTCATCTCGTCGTGCCACCGGTAGTCGTCGTGTTCGCCGACGTACGCGAACACGCAGATGCCCTCGAGCGCCTGCAGCTTGCTCGTGCTGGGCTGCCACAGGTAGCCGGGGAATGCGGTCACCGAGCGGAAGTACTCGGGGAAGCGCGCGGCCACGTGGAAGGCGGCGATACCGCCGTTGGAAGGCCCCGCCACGTGGAACCGGCGCCCCTCGATCCGGTAGTTCTCGAGCATCTGTGTCAGGAACTCCGGAAAGATCCGCACGCCACGTTCGAAGAACAGGTCGCCGTCCGGGGCCGCGGGCGAGATAACGATGTAGCCGCGCGTCTCGGCCTCGGCCCTGAAGTTGCGCGCGAGGTCGTTGTCCACCGTCCGCATCGTCTGCGGACCGCCACCGAAGGTGAGCAGGGCTGGATACGTCTTCGCCGGATCGTAGCCATTCGGCAGGACCACCTTGTAGTGGACGGTCGTGCCTCCCGCCTTCGTGGTCAGCTCCCGCACCTCTGCCCCCACGGACCCGGCACCCGCACACAGCCAGGCACAGGCGGCTACGGCCATCATCGTCGCGCGTCCCACTCTCGTCATCGGTCTCTCCTCTTGCCGGGGCCTCAGGCTTCCGGCCTGCCCGTGTCCTTGGTGCCGCGCGCCAGGTCGTCCCGGGCGGCGGCCGCCAGGGCGTGGTACTTGCGCCTGAAGCGGTCGAGCGCATCCTCTTCGATCTCTTCCAGGTCGAGCAGGGCGTTGTGCGCCCCTTCGGTCGCGCGAATCAGCTCGTCCAGCTTGATCTGGATGGCTTCCGTGTCCCTGTTCTGCGTGTTCTGAATCAGGAACACCATCAGAAATGTGATGATGGTCGTGCCGGTGTTGATGACCAGCTGCCACGTATCGCTGAAATCGAAGAGCGGACCCGTCACCACCCAGACCACGATCACGCCGGCCGCCAGCATGAACGTGCGTGGCCGCCCGCAGAAGCGAGCCGCCGCCTTGGCGAAACGGGAGTAGATACTGACGCTCGACATGGTTGAGCCCTCGCCATGAGGCTACACCGCACGAGCATCGGCCCGCTCACGCGTCGTGACGTTCGTGCCCCTCCCGGCGGCCCCGACCGACTCGTGACCACACCCGGAGCCCGTGACGGCTCAGCGGTCGCCGGACGACTCGAGGATGGCCTTCAGCGCCGCGAGGTCCTTCCGGTTGGCCCTGCGGACGGCGCCAGCCATGAATGGTGCGACGAGTCTGGAGAAGCCCGCCGGCGTGCCCCGGTTCCGCAGGACCATGCGCGTGTGGTTACCATCCACTGCGTGCCACGCGTAACTGGTCTCCATCGGGAAGGGCCCCTCGGCGGTGCGCATGACGAGGCGCTCCGCCGGCACCAGCTCGACGACTTCATAGGTATAGGCCAGGCGACGGCCAAGGAAGTGCGCCACGAAGGCCACCTGCGATCCAAGGGCCAGCGGCGGCGGCGTCTTCCACTCGATCGTCGCGATGTTCGCGTACCAGGACGGCACGTTGTCGGGGTTGGCGGCATAGGCCGCGACCTCGTGCTGCGGCCGGCGAATGACCACCTCACTCGATACGTCAACGGTCATCGGCTCAGCCTCCGCACAGAGGACTCATCAGCACCGTTCGGCGCGCAGAGCCCTCGCCCAAGGCGTCCGCGCAGACCGGGTCCTCGCGACGGCGGACGACAGTGAGCCGCCCCGTGTGCGGCTCACCGAATGGGCTCCGCGCTGTAGATCAGCCCCGCGGCATTGCTGATGTAGCTGAACCCGCACGGATCCGTTGTGTCCCGGATGGAGAACCAGTAGCCGGCGAGTGCCACATCGAGCGAGAGTCGCCAGCCGGCCGCGATATCCGTGTCGGGCGCAAGGCTGATGCCCGGGGGCACGCCGCTCGCCGCCCGTCCCAGTTCGTCGTGCCGCAGGTAGCGGTTCTGCGCCGCGCCTGGCTGATTCGCCTGCAGGGTGTTGACGACGCGCGCGGCGACAAGCGCCTCACGCCGCCGGGCCGCCTGCGCGGACGTCTCGTCGTCGCCGTGCAGGCACTGTTGCGCGAACGACGAGGATGCCACCGCCAACGAGAACGCCAGTGCGAGTACGGTCGTCCGCATGTGTCCCTCCTGTGACGAGGTCAGTCCTGTCGCGTGGGGTCGACGATGCGCCCCAGAAACAGGAGAGCACGCTGGTCAGACTTGCCCTGCATCACGGACGCAGCCGACGTGCGATGGCCACCACCTCATCGCCGCCCACGGCCGTCTTGGATACGGTCATGCCGACCACCTCGTAGCCTGCCGCTCCCGCCTCCTTCAGCTCCTTCTCGAGCGTCGAGGTCCTCGATGTCGCGACCAGGGTGTACTCGTACTGGTGGGGTTCGGCGTCGTTGTCGCGCTCCAGGATGACCACCACTTCATCACCGCCAAAGGTGCTGCGGAAGACCGTCTGCCCCCTGTATTCGAACCCGGCGTCCGAGGCCTCCTGCAGTTCCCTCTGCATGGTGGATGTCCTGGATGTTGCCAGGAGCCTGTAGGCGAAGCGACCGGCCCCGGCCTCGTGGCTGCTCATCACGACCACCACTTCGCTGCCCCCGAACGCAGACTCGCCGCCCATCACGTGCTGGAAGCGGAAGCCTGCCTCAGCAGCCTCGTTCAATTCCTTCTCCATCGTGGAGGTCTTGTTGGTCGCCAGCACCTTGTAGTCGGCGCCTGTCTGAGCCAAGGCTCCGACACCGTCTGCTGCCAGCAGCAACACGAACATCAACGCAATGGGTAGACGCAGACTGCTCATTGGGACCTCCCGGTTGATGCCGCCGAGTTTAGCACCCGGCATGGCCCAACCCTTCCCGTGCGGCCTCGCTCGTGAAGTGAGGGTTACGCGTGCTCCGGACGGTGCCAGCCGGTATACACCTGCGAGGCCGCCGGTCCAGGCACGGCACCGACGGCCCGCGCGATGGCGGCCGCAATCTTTCGGCCTCCCGTGCCCGATGGCTCGATCGGGTTGGCATAGTCCGAGGCCGTCACGCACACCGTGAGCGGCAGCCTCCGGGCGGCCAGCGCGGCCACCACCTCGCGGTAGCCGTCTTCGAATGCCCCGACACGCGCGTCGTACAGCAGAAGCGCCTCCCGGGACGAGCCAAGCCGCCTGTCCAGCAAGTCGAAATGGCTCAGGGCATCGTTGCCTCCGACCGACAGCACCAGGTGCGACGCATCGTCGGGAATGTCGTCGAACTGCAGCGCCACGCTGCCCGTGGTCGCGCCGTCGACCGCGCAGAGCATGGCTTCCCACTCCGGGGGCACGAGGGTCCGCAGATGGCTCACCACGTCGGGCTGCCCTGCCGTGTAGGACTGGTTGTCGAAGATGGAGTCGCCCAGCAGGACGATGTGCCCCCGTGGTGTCTTCACGTCGCG
>JABFRY010000138.1 GCA_013140955.1 Acidobacteriota bacterium | reverse complement strand
CCCGCGCGGCGGGCCGACGACCGTTGCCCGTCGCCGCGCTACCAGCCGATCGGACGGTCTGGCCGGTGCCAGGGCAGCCGGCCCGCTGCGGTGTTCGCCATGGTCCGCCCGGGGTTGAGGACCAGACGCACGGCAGCCCGCACGACCCGGTTCCGGGTCTTCCGCTCCACCCACTCCACCACGTAGCGGTCGAGGGCGTCCTCGGCCACGAGCATCCCGAACGCCCCCACCGGGGTCACCACGTGATCCACCCAGCCCACCGTCTCTGGGCGCAGGCCGACGTTGCCGATGGACGCCTCGCTGAACGGGCCAATCTCGAACTGCAGGCTGTAGACGGCGGCCCATGCCGTGGCTCGTCCGCGTGACGACCAGTACCCGTCGCGTCCGCTCCCGAGCCCCAGGGGAGCGCCTGGATCGTGCTCGAGCCAGAGATGGCCCGCCGCGGCACCATGAACGGGGTGCCCGACGTAGTTGATCAGCCAGGAATCCGTATCACCCCATTGCTGCGGCATGCGCACCGCACGGTGGTAGTCCACCCAGAAGTTGCCCCCCAGTTCACGACGGGTCTTGGCCTGAAGGGCAATGCGCGTCCCGTGCTCCAGCAGGAGCAGCCGCACGGAACTCTTGAGCACTTCGAAGACATCGGTGCCCTCTTGGTCGTCCACGGCCTCGAAGGTGGGTTCGAGCACCTCCTGGGCGTACACGGGAGCGACGGGAAGCATCAGCAAGGCGAGCACGAGGGCGAGGGCGGGCATCGTGAGCGACAGTCCGGCCATATCGGCACTGTAACCCGGAAGCGCTGCATGAGGCAGCCACTGGCCTCGGGTATTCCCGGCCTGGTTCTGGCGAGGGCGTGCTCGAGTCGGTCGTACAGGCTCCCTGTCGTTCCTGCACGGGTGCACACGCCGGCTCGCCCGTCCCCGGTCATCCTCTCTCGGCGCGCATCCTGCTTGGTACGTCTCCGTCCGGGTTCCGTGGCCGCGTCCGCGGCGCGGGACGCACGCCGGACGCCTCATGACGAGCCTGCTGCTGGAGCCGACACCGCCGGTCGTCGGATCCGGTGGTGACAGAGGAGGTTGACATGATGAGAGGAGTGCTGGGCAGCGTCGCGTCCGTCGTGTGCGGCGGGCTGACCATCGGATTCACCGCCACGTCAGCAGCCGCGCAGCGTGCGCCGGTGGTGCCCGACGAACGGTTCGTCATCCGCGGCTGTGTGGATCGTGTGGAAGGGGACGAGGTGACCGCGCAGTCCCTGCTCGTGTGGACGCGTGGCGACATCGTGTTCCGCCGGGCTGTGGTCATGAGCGGGCTGCCCCCGTCCGAGCTGGTCGAACCACGGGAGCCGGTGTTCTACTGGCTGAACCACGACGACGACCTGTCCCGTCATCTCGGACAGCACGTCGAGGTCAGGGGCACGCTGGCTCGATTCGAGGAGGGCCTCGTCACCGTCGAACCCATCACCGAGTTCCGCCTGCGGATCGACGGCGCAGACGAGACGGCCCGCGTGCCGAGCGCCTGGCTGCGGCCGAGTGCCGCCGACGAGACCGTCTACGGGACCAACGTGTATCGCGTGGACGTGGAGTCGGTGCAGGTGGTGGGCGACTGCGACGACCTGTAGCCTCGGGCCCGTCAGGCCCCCGACGTGTCCCTTGCGCTGGCACGCTCGGCGTTCCTCGCACTCACGGCGTCCCCTGCGTGGGTGCGCGTGGCCCGCGCGCGCCACCTGCGCGCGTGCTGGCGCAGACGGTGCCAGGAGGGTTGCAGCACGGTGACGGTCGAGACCAGTCCGCCCAGGCTCAAGACGATGAGCACGATGTCCCACAGCGGCCGCCGGTCGTAGAGGAACGGGAAGTCGAGGCTGTGCAGCCCGTGGTACAGCCAGCGCTCCAGGCGGCTCAGACGCTCGGTCTTGCGGACGACGATGCCGCGGCCCGGGTCGAGGTACAACCACGTCTGCTGGGCGTCCGCGTACCGCGTGCGGAGCACCGGCAAGGGGAGCGCGCCCGTCCGGTCGTAGTAGTACGCGTCGTAGGCGTCGAGCCACGTGGCGTCCACGATCGGCACGGCCGGCATCGCCGCGGTGGCCGCCGCCTCGATGCGTGCCGGTTCGAAGCCGGTGCGCGGACCCTCGGAGGGCGTCACGAGCGAGACGAGCCGGTGGTCGATCGTCCCGTCCGCGAGGAAGGCCGGCAGATCCGTGTTGCCCCACTCGGCATCGTCTGCGGCGTCGGGAGGACGGTAGGCCAGCAGGAAGGGCTCACCGCCAAACTGCGTCAGCTCCAGCTCCCGCGCCGGGAAAAGGGGGGCGATCTGCGCCAGGCCCTCGCGCAGGCCCTCGAGCGTCACGCCGTCGAGACTGAGCGGTCCCCCCGCCACGGCCTCGCGCTGGGCGCGCGTCGGCGCGGTGCCCGGGCTCCAGTTCCACGGCGTCATCGACATCAGGCCGCTGAAGATCCACGTGAACGTCGTGAGCCCGAAGACCAGGCCCGCGTAGTGGTGCCACTTCATCATGCCGGCGTAGGGTGAGTGTGAGGGCTCGCGCCGCAGCCGGTATCGGCCAGACGGGGAGTAGCGCCAGAGGCCCCAGACGATGCCGCTCAGGCACATCACGGAGCCCGCAATCGACAGCCAGATGATCGTATCGACCCAGAGCGCCGTGTCGCGCCGGAACGGCGTGAAATACAGCCAGTGCAGTACGGCGCCGAGGTAGCCCCACACGCGTTCGCGCCGCGTGGTCTTCATCACCGGATCGCCGGTCAGTGCCGAGATGTACAGCGCGGTGCCGGCCGCGTCGCCCATCGTCAGGCGGTGCAGCGGCATCAGCGGCCGCAGGGCGCTGCTCAACGTCCACTGGTCGGAGTCGAGGAGGTACCGGTCGTAGCGCATCGAGGCGGCATGCTCCGGCATGAACTGCCGGGCGAGCACCAGGGCCTCGGCCTGCGGGAGTTCGTCCAGCAGGTCGCCGGTGTCGGCCCGCACCGTGAACCACGCGCCTGCCGCGGTGAACCGGTACACCGGACGGTCGCCGAGCATGCCGAGACGCACGGAGTCGGGCGTGAAGCCGGCGGCCGCGGCGGCCCCGTGCGGAGCGATCGTGGCCGCCGACAGGTCGAGCGCCGGGAGGCGCCGCAGCCGCTCCTGTGCCGACAGGCTCGGCATGCGGGCGTACATCATCACCACGCCCGATGCGAACCAGGCGATGAAGAGAAGACAGCCCGCGATGCCCAGCCACCGGTGGACGTAGACCACCACCCGGCGCCAGTCGAGCGCTACACGTCGTGTCATCGGTCCTTCCGGTCGCCGCACAGACGAGTGGGATGCCGCGTGGTGCGACAGGGGCGGGCACGCGCGGCGTACACGGTCACCAAGGCTACCCGAGGGGCCCGTCCACGGAGTCTGAAGTTTTCCTGAACCCGTGTTCAGGCGGCGTGCGCGCTCGTGTGGGGGCAGGCGGCTCGCAGGTGGCTCGTCAGGGCCTGGGGCGGTCCGTCCGATCGGCGACACCGGCGTTCATGCCAGCCGAGGTCAGGTCGTCCCCGGTGGCGGATTCCGGTCCGCGTCCGGGCAGGCGGATCTCGAGCGTGGTGCCCTCGGGCGAGCTCGTGCCGACACGAATGGTGCCGCCGTGCAGCCGGAGGACCTCCCGGCAGATGGCCAGCCCCAGCCCGCTGCCGCCGCTGTGCCTGGCGCGCGACTGGTCCAGCCGGAAGAAGCGTTCGAAGACCTGTTCACGCTCCGTGTCCGGGATCCCGGTGCCCGTGTCGCGCACGTCGATCTGCACGATGGGCGACGCCCACGTCCCGGGCGGGGGTTCCTGGACGCGTGCGCTCACCTGGACCAGCCCGCCGTCGCGGTTGTAGTGCACCGCGTTCTCGACGACGTTGTCGATCACGCGTGCGAGCAGCGCCGGGTCGCCGTAGACGTGCACGTGCTCGAGGCCCGCGCGGTGGAGCGTGATGCCCCGGGCCGACGCCTGCGTCTCCACCCGGTGGAAGGCAGCCTCGACGAGCGTGGCCAGCTCCAGTTCGCGGAGCACCACGGCGCGCGCGCCCTCCTGCGTGCGCGCCAGCAGGATCAGGTCCTCGGCCAGCAGGGTGAGCGCGGTGAGCCGCTCCCGGACGTGCCGGAGCGTGTCCGCGTAGCCCTCGGCGGACCGTGGATGGCGCAGGGCGACGTCCACCTCGCCGGCCATCGCGGTGAGCGGTCCCCGCAACTCGTGCGAGGCATCGGCGGCGAACCGCTGGTTCGCGGCCACCGCGGCGCGCAGCCGGTCGAGCATCGAGTTGAGGAGCACGCTCATGCGTCCCACTTCGTCGTTCTGGATGGGCGCGTCGAGACGGGCGTCGAAGTTGCCCTGCGCGATCCACGCGGCCCGCTCCGTGATCCGCGCCACCGGGGCCAGGGCCCGGGACGCGAGCGCATAGCCGATGGCGCCCGTGGCCGCGAGACCCACCAGCCAGACGCTCCCGAGCAGCCACGCCAGCATGGAGAGGCCCTGCTCGATGTCGTCGGCGAACAGACCCACCGCCACCGCGTAACGCTGTGCGCCGCGGGTGGCGGTGAGCACCGCCATGCGCACGGGGCGTCCCTCCACGGTGGTGCTGAGCAGCGGAGCGTCGCCCGACAGGGCGGCCCGCACCGCGTCGGGGGGCACCACCGGCGCCAGGCCGGCCAGCGCCGTGGACTGCAGCAGGAGGTCACCGTTGCCGTCGAAGATCTGCACCAGCTTCTCGGTGAAGCCGCCCGTGCCGAGTTGCGCGAAGGGCTCCTCGTGGAGGTGCACGCCGCTCATGCCGTCGGTGGACGAGGCGGCCTCGGTGGCTGCCACCGTGCGCACGTTGCTGTCCATCCACCGATGCAGGTAAAGATGGGCGCCCGTGTAGACCGCGATGTTGGCGATGCCGAGCAGCAGCCCCACCGCGAGCGTCCAGCGAAACGTGAGGCGGGCCCTGAACGTGGTGAACGGAATGAGCAGACTCATGCGGGCCTGCCCTGTCGCAGCATGTAGCCGAGGCCCCGCACGGTCTGGATGAGGGGCTCCGGTGTCGCCGCCTGCAGCTTGCGCCTCACGTACCCCACGTAGACGTCGGCGTTGTTGGACAGGGGATCGTACTCACCGCCCCACACGTGTTGCGCGAGCTGATCCCGGGTGACCACGGCCTCGGCCCGGCGCACCAGGCACTCGAGCAGCCGGTACTCGGTGGCGGTGAGGCTCACCGGGGAACCGGCCACCCTCACCGTGTGGGCCCTGGGATCGATCGTGATCGGGCCGTACACCAGCAGGCCGGAGAGGTGCCGGGTGCGTCCCCGACGGTCGAGGGCTCGGAGCCTGGCGAGGAGTTCCTCGAAGGCGAACGGCTTGACGAGGTAGTCGTCGGCACCGCAGTCCAGGCCCGCGATCCGGTCGCTCACCGCGTCGCGGGCGGTGACCATGATGACGGGCGTATCGAGGCCGGCCGCCCGCATCTGGCTGCAGACCTTGAACCCGTCCAGGTCGGGCAGCATGAGGTCGAGCACGACGGCATCGTATTCCTCGGCGGCCACCATGGCGAGCGCCGACGCCCCGTCGGCGACGAGATCCACGAGGTGACGCTCTTCGGTGAGGCCGCTGACCACGAACCGGCTGATCGCCGGGTCGTCCTCGACCACCAGGATACGCATCGTGTCAGGCTCCGGTGGCGCGACCCTCCCGCCGGGCCACCCACCGCTCCATCATGTCGTACAGCGTGGGCAGCACGATGAGCGTGAGCAGCGTGGACGTGACGATGCCGCCGATGACCACGCTGGCCAGGGGACGCTGCACCTCCGACCCGGCACTGCGGGAGAGCGCCATCGGCATGAAGCCGATGGCCGCCACCATGGCCGTCATGAGCACCGGCTTGAGCCTCGAGGCCGCGCCCGTGAGCGTGGCCTCCCGCACCGGCAGCCCCTCTTCCTCACGCAGGGCCCTGATGGCGGCGAGCATCACCACGCCGTTGAGCACCGCGACGCCGAAGAGAGCGATGAAGCCCACCGAGGCCGACAGGTTGAGGGTGAGCCCGCGGATCCACAGCGCCGCGACGCCGCCCACGGCCGCGAACGGCACGTTGACGAGGATGAGCAGGGCCCACCGCACGCGGCCGAACGTCGCCATCAGCAGGACGAAGATGATGGCGAGTGACAGCGGCACCACGACGGCCAGCCTGGCCGTGGCGC
>JABFRY010000499.1 GCA_013140955.1 Acidobacteriota bacterium | reverse complement strand
CTCCAGGTCCAGCGCCTCTGCGCGGGCCTCCGCGTCGCGCAGGCGCGCGTCGGCCTCGGACGGACACGAGGCACCCAGGGCGAGCCAGAGAGCAAGGGCAGCGAAGGTCATCGCGCGCTGGGGATTCTACCGCGGGCGGACACGGCCCGGCCGCGGTGGCGGGTAGAATGATTGCCGGAAGGGGATACGCATGAACGTCGGTATCGTCGGGTGGCGGGGCATGGTCGGGTCGGTGCTGGTGCAGCGAATGCGCGAGGAGCACGACTTCGACCTCATCACGCCCCACTTCTTCTCCACGTCCCAGGCGGGCGCCGACGCGCCCGCGGTCGCGGGCCACGGCCGCGGCCTGGTCGGCGACGCCCGTAGCGTGTCATCGCTCGCCGCCATGGACGCGATCATCTCCTGCCAGGGTGGCGACTACACCACCGAGTACTACCCGCAACTGCGTGAGCACGGCTGGACCGGCTACTGGATCGACGCGGCCTCGACGCTGCGCATGGCCGACGACGCGGTGATCGTCCTCGACCCGGTGAATCGCGACGTCATCGACCGGGCGCTCGAGCGCGGCATCAGGAACTACATCGGCGGCAACTGCACCGTGAGCCTGATGCTGATGGCACTGGCGGGGCTCTTCCGGGCCGGACTCGTCGAGTGGGTGACGGCCATGACGTATCAGGCCGCGTCGGGCGCCGGTGCGCAGCACATGCGTGAGCTGCTCCAGCAGATGGGGGCGACGCACCAGGCGGCCGCCGCGCTGCTCGCCGACCCGCGGTCGGCCATTGGCGACGTCGATGCCACCGTGGCCGGCGTGCTGCGGGGCGGTGTCCCCACGACACAGTTCGGCTATCCGCTGGCCGGGAGTCTCCTGCCCTGGATCGACAAGGACCTCGGCACGGGACAGAGCCGCGAGGAGTGGAAGGGCCTGGCCGAGACCAACAAGATCCTGGACCGCGCCCAGCACCCGATTCCGGTGGACGGCGTATGCGTGCGCGTCGGGGTGATGCGGTGCCACAGCCAGGGCCTCACGGTGAAGCTGGTGCGCGACGTGTCCCTGCCGGAGATCGAGGGTCTGCTGGCTGCGGCGCATCCCTGGGTGTCGGTCGTGCCGAACGACAAGACCTCGTCGCTCGAGGCGCTGACACCCGCGGCGGTGACGGGCACCCTGCAAGTACCGGTCGGCCGCCTGCGCAAGCTGCCCATGGGCGGCGAGTACCTCGCCGCCTTCACCGTCGGCGATCAGTTGCTGTGGGGCGCGGCCGAGCCGCTGCGGCGGATGCTGCGCATCCTGCTGGAGTCGGAGAGCTCCAGGCCCGGCCACACGCGCCGGGCCGCACCGGCGACCGCCTGAGGGAGCCCGTAGCCCACTCGCGCGCCAGCCCCTGCACGCCGGTCTCCGCACGCAGGGCGCGGCCGGTCACCCACCCGGGCCTGACATGACGGACCGCGGGCGCGACGCCGCACACGGCGCCTGCCCGCGGGGTCACGGAGTGGTCGTCAGTAGCGGTAGTGCTCCGGCTTGTACGGGCCGTCCACCGGCACGCCGATGTACTGGGCCTGCTCGTCGGAGAGCCGCGTCAACCGCACGCCGAGGTGGTCGAGGTGCAGCCGGGCCACCTCCTCGTCGAGCGCCTTCGGCAGCATCGTCACGGTCTTGCCATACCGCTCGGCGTTGGCGTGCAGTTCGAGCTGCGCCAGGACCTGGTTGGTGAACGACGCCGACATCACGAAGCTCGGATGACCCGTCGCGCACCCGAGGTTCAGCAGGCGCCCCTCGGCGAGGATCAGGACGCTGTGGCCGTCAGCGAAGCGCCACTCGTCGTACTGCGGCTTGATGTTGATCTTCTCGATGCCAGGCTCACGCTTCAGGCCGGCCATGTCGATCTCGTTGTCGAAATGGCCGATGTTCCCGACGATGGCCTTGTCCTTCATCCGCCGCATGTGGGCCACGGTGATGATGTCGTAGTTACCGGTCGCCGTGATGAACATGTCGGCGCTCTCGACCACGTCGTCGATCGTCTTCACCTCGAAGCCTTCCATCGCAGCCTGCAGCGCGCAGATGGGATCGATCTCGGTCACGATGACCCGGCAGCCCTGTCCACGCAGCGCCTGGGCGCAGCCCTTCCCCACCTCGCCGTACCCCAGCACGACGGCCACCTTGCCCCCGAGCATCACGTCGGTGGCCCTGGCGAGCCCGTCGGGCAGCGAGTGCCGGCAGCCGTAGATGTTGTCGAACTTGCTCTTGGTCACCGAGTCGTTGACGTTGATGGCCGGGAACAGGAGCGTGCCCGCCTCCATCATCTGGTAGAGCCGGTGCACCCCGGTTGTCGTCTCCTCGCTGACCCCCCGGATGCCGGCGGCCACGGAGGACCAGCGCCCGGGCGTGGCTCCGAGTTCGGCCGTCAGCGTCTTCAGGATGACGCCCCACTCCTCGGGTTCCTTCTCGGGATTGAACGCGGGCACCGCGCCGGCCTTCTCGAACTCGGCCGCCTTGTGCACGAAGAGCGTGGCGTCGCCACCGTCGTCCACGATGAGCGTGGGGCCCGACCCGTCGGGCCACACGAGAGCCTGCACGGTGCACCACCAGTACTCGTCCAGCGTCTCGCCCTTCCACGCGTACACCGGAATCCCCTTCGGAGCCTGCGAGGTCCCACCGGTCTCCGGCCTGCCGACCACGACGGCCGCGGCCGCGTGATCCTGGGTCGAGAAGATGTTGCACGACACCCAGCGGACATCCGCGCCGAGGTCCGCGAGGGTCTCGATGAGCACGGCGGTCTGCACCGTCATGTGGAGGCTCCCCATGATGCGGGCACCGGCCAGAGGCCTGGCAGCCGCATACCTGGTGCGCAGTGCCATCAGGCCCGGCATCTCGTGCTCGGCCAGGCGGATCTCCTTCCGACCCCACTCGGCCAGGCCGAGGTCAGCCACCTTGTAGGGCTCGCGGCCGGCCTTGGTCGCCGCCGCGAACGCGTGCATCGTTTCGGTCACTGCTGCTGGCATCGCACTCTCCTGACATGAAGGGACCGGGCGTGACGCCCGGTCCCACGACTATCTGACGTCCTGACGAATTCCCGTGGCGGCGCACAAGGCGGGGCCTCGCGCCGCCGGGTCCACCGGCAACGGCCGAATCCGGACCCGGTCGAAGCCTGCCGCCCCCAGCAGGCGCTGCATCTGCGACTCGGAAAACCCGAGCCACACGTGTCCCATCTGCTGCCGGTACTCCTGGCGCTCGTGGGGCAGCATGTCCACGACCAGCACACGCCCGCCCGGCCGGATCACCCGCGCGGCCTCGGCGAGCACGTCGCCGGGAGCGGGCGCGTGATGGAGCACCAGGGACAACACGGCGGCGTCGAGTTCCCCGTCTCGAAGGGGCAGGTTGGCCAGATCGCCCTGGCGGACCTCCGCGTTGTCGGTGGCCCCGAGTCGCTCCCTGGCCGCCTCGAGCATCTCGCCCGATCCATCCACCGCCACCACGCGGGCCACGTGCGGGGCCAGGGCCTCGCTCACTTCCCCGGTGCCGCATCCGAGGTCGCCGACCACGAGGGCCGGGTCGAGCAGCCCGAGGAGTGCGCCCGCATGGACGCCCGCGCCGAAGAGTTCGGTGCGCAGGCGATCCCAGTCGCCGGCGGCCGAGGCGAAGAACCGCTCCGACTTCGCCCGTCGGCGGGCGAGCACGGCGTCGAGCCGTCGCCGGTCCTGGCCGGCGGCGCCGGTGTGGGTGACTTCCTCACGGATCAGCGGCCACAGCCGTCCGGCCGATGGATCGAGGTGCTCGGACGCCATGCTGTAGAAGCGGCTGGTGCCGTCACGTCGGGAGACGACCCACCCGTCGTCGGACAGCGTCTTGAGGTGCCGGCTGACACTCGACTGCGGCATCTGCAGGACGGCGCCCAGGTCGGTGACCGTGAGTTCGTGCCGCTCGAGCAGCAGCAGCACGCGACAGCGCACCGGATCCGACAACGCGGTGAGGTGTTCCAGGATGGCCACGCTATATATCCGTAAATCCGGATATATGGTAGCAATGAGACCGCGCCTCGTCAACCACTGGGTGGCTGGGGCCGCCCGGCCTCCCCGCCAGCCGTCAGGCCAGTTCCCGCTCGAGGCGGGTCACCAGGGCATCGAGCGCGGACGAGACGGCGCCGACCGTGTCCGGCTGGCTCAGATCGACCCCCGCCCCGCGCAGCAGCGCCATGGGGTATGCGCTCCCACCCGATTCGAGCAGCCCGAGGTATCGCCCCACCGTGGCGGCACGCTGCGCGGGATCGCCGGACCGGATGCCCTGCATCAGCCGGGCGCTCGACGCGAAGCAGGTGGCGTATTGGTACACGTAATAGGGCGAGTTGAAGAAGTGGGGAATGCGCGCCCAGGTGACCTGCGACACCTCTTCCCCGTCGAACACATCGCCGTAGTAGGTGCGCAGCAGGTCCGCGTACATGCGGTTCAGCACCTCGGCGGTGACGGGCTGATCCTGCTCGACGAGGCGGTGTGCCTGCAGCTCGAAGTCGGCATAGAGCACCTGCGCGTAGAAGGTCGTCGCCACACTGGCGATGGCGTGCTGCAGCAGCACGATGCGCTCCTCGCGGCCCGTCGCGCGTTCGAGCATGAAGTCGAGCAGCAGGGCCTCGTTCAGGGTCGACGGCACCTCCGCCACGAAGATCGTGTACCCCGCGTAGACGAACGGCTGTGTCCGGTGCGCGAGCAGGGTGTGCATCGAGTGGCCCATCTCGTGCGCCAGCGTGAACACCGCCTCCAGCGTCTCGTTGTAGTTCAGCAGCATGTAGGGGTGGGAACCGTACACCGGGGCCGAGTAGGCGCCGCTGCGCTTGCCCGTGTTCTCGAACACGTCGATCCAGCGCTGCTCGAACGCGGTGCGCACGTCCTGCTGATAGCCGGGTCCCAGTGCCGCCACCGACTCGACGATCCACGCACCCACCTGATCGTAGGGATACCGCACGTCGTGTGCGACCAGCGGCACGAACGCGTCGAAGATCCGATAGCTGTCGAGGCCCAATACGCGCCGCCGTAGCCGGTGGTAGCGCCGGAGGGGCTCGACGCCGGCGCGCGTGGCGGCGATGAGGTTCTCGACGACCGACACGGGGATGTCGTTGCCGTGCAGGGCGGCCTCGAGGCTGCTGGCATAGCCCCTGGCCCGGGCGTGAAACCAGTCGCGCTGCAGCACGCCGTTGTAGAGGGCGGCGTAGGTGTTCTGCTGCTCCGCGTAGCGGGCGTGGAACGTGCGATACACGAGGGCACGGTCGGCCTGGAGGGGCAACGTCTCGAGCAGGGCCCGGTATTGCCCGTAGCTGAGCGTGACGCGCTCCCCGCCCGAGAGGGTGATAACGGGAGGTTTCATGTCGGCCGTCGTCATGGCCGCATAGCTGTCCCCCGGCACGGCGTCGAATCGGCCGGCGTACGACATCAGGCGCTCGCCCCGCTCGTCGAGCACGTGCTCCTGCTCGTGGAAGAGACTGTCGATGGCGAACCGATAGACCCGCAGCTCCTCACTGGCCGCGAGCCAGGCGTCGATCGTGCGGCGAGGGATGGCGAGCACCTCCGGGTTGAACCAGGCCGTCGCCTGCTGGAGGCGGGCGAAGAGGATCTGCACCTGCTGCCGTCGCGCGTTGCCGGCGTTGTCGCGCTGGTCCTGGTCGTAGTGGAGCGCCGCGAAATACCAGACGCGGTAGCTGAGTGCGCCCGTGCGGTCCATGCTGCGGTAGGCCTCGAGCAACTGGGCAGGGCCTCGGCCCAGGGTGCCCTGCAGTCCAGCAAATGCCTCGATGCCGGCCTCGAGCTCGCGGTAGGCCGCGATCCACTCCTCCCAGTCGCGGCAGATGGCCGTCAGGTCCCAGGTGTAACGCTCCGGAACGGCGTCCCGTGCGGGCAGGGTTCCTGGATCCGGTCGATAGGCGTCGAGTGGCGGCATCCGCGCATTCTAAGGGGACGCCGCGTCGGGCCCCGCCGGAAATGCAGCCGGGCGACCGGTCGGGCTTGCACGATATCGACGCCGCATCGTGCCGGCCCTTCCCGGCGCGCGGCCCGCGGTCACGATCGCAGCAGGTCCACCAGCGACGGGTAGTCCGCCTCGATCGGCACGATACGGCGCTCGCGCCCGAGCGCAGCGGCGAGCGGGGGCGGCAGCGGCACCGGGCATCCGAGGGCCGGCTCCACCACTTCGCGAAACTTCGCCGGATGCGCCGTCGCCAGGAACACACCGCGTGCTCC
>JABFRY010000195.1 GCA_013140955.1 Acidobacteriota bacterium | reverse complement strand
GTCGCTGCTCCACGTCGTGACCCAGAACGTGGACGGCCTGCACCAGCGGGCGGGACACCGCGCGGTCATCGACCTGCACGGGCGCCTCGACACGGTGGTGTGTCTCGGTTGCCGGGCCCGCACGCCGCGCGACGTGGTGCACGCGTGGATGGGGGCCGCCAACGCCGGCTGGCAGGCGGACAGCGCCACGGCTCCCGACGGCGACGCCGATATCGACGCGGCCGCCGTGGCCCGCTTCGAACCGCCGCACTGCGAGGCCTGCGGCGGCCTGCTGAAGCCGGACGTGGTGTTCTTCGGCGAGAACGTGCCGCCGGCGCGCTACGCGGCCGCGCGTGCGGCGCTCGAGGCCGCCGATGCCCTGCTCGTCGCGGGCTCGTCGCTGATGGTGTACTCGGGGTACCGCTTCGTGCGGCAGGCGCACGAGGCCGGCCTGCCGGTGGTCATCGTGAACCGCGGGCGGACGCGCGGCGACGACCTGGCCTCGCTGAAGATCGAGGGTGACGTGGGCACCGTCCTGCACGACGCGCTCGGCGCGGGCTGATGTCCGAGCCTGATACATCCGTGCCCCGGACGCAGCGCCGGGACCCGGCGTTGTAGAGTGACGGCATGGCCACGCCACCCAGTCGCCCACAGCCGCCCGCGCCGCCACAGCCACCCGCACCACAGGTGCCGCCCCACGAGACGTCGCCTCCTGCGCCGCCACTCCGCCGCCTCGACGCGGCCGACGTGCTCGCGACCTTGCGCGCCCTGCGCCAGCGCCAGCCGGTGGCCTACGCCGCTTTCTACTCGAGCCAGCTCGGGGGCATCGTGACCGACCCGGCGCTCATGGTCCTGCCCTTCGACGACCACATGGTGCACCGCGGACATGGCGTGTTCGACACGGCGGGCCTGGTGGACGGGCGCATCTACGACCTGGAGGCGCATCTGGACCGGTTCGTGGCGTCGGCGGAGCGATCGAAGCTCCGCGTCCACGGCACGCGCCAGCACCTGCGCGACGTGATCGTCGGTACGGCGGCCGCGAGCGGCGTGCACAACGGCGCCATCCGCTACTGGCTGTCGTCGGGGCCCGGCAGCTTCGAGCTGAGCCCGGCAGCGGGCGCCGAGCCCGGATTCTTCGTGGTGGTGTTCGGCGGGCTCTCGTATCCGGAGCGCTGGTACACGGATGGGCTCCGCGTGATGACGACGAGCTATCCCATCAAGCCGCCGCTCTACGCCATCACCAAGGCCACCAACTACCTGCCCAACGTGCTGATGCAGATGGAAGCGCGGGAGCACGGGTTCGACAACGGGGTGTTCGTCGATCCGGACGGCAACGTCGGCGAGGGCTCGAACATGAACGTCGCCTTCGTGACCGACGACGGCGTGCTGCGGCACCCCACGTTCGATCACGTGCTGGCCGGCTGCACCTCGCTGCGGCTGCTCGAACTGGCCCGCGCGCTGGTCGGGACCGTCCTCACGGGTGTGGAGGTCTGCCCCATCCCGGTGGCGCAGGCACGCCAGGCGCGGGAGATGTTCCTCATCGGCAGCTCGGTGAAGGTGGCGCCGGTCGTGGCGTGGGACGCCACCACGATTGGCGACGGCCACCCGGGCCCGGTCGCACGGGCCCTCCGCGAGCTGCTCGAGGACGACATGCGGCAGGGAGACCGGCTGATCCCCGTGCCCTACTAGGGCGGTTCGCGGGCGACGGCGTCGCGTGGCGCAGAGTGCTCGCCGCTACGCGCGAGAGGCGCGCGCCGACCGGGACGAGGGTGCCGTCGGGCTGCCGGCATCTCGGCCCCTGGGCGGGCTGTCGCTGCCTCCGTTGTGCTGCAGGACGATGATCTGCCGTGCCTGTGGCGCCACCGTCTGCTCCTGCCGCGCTCTGCGGAGAATGGCCACGAGCGTTTCAAACAGCGTGCGGCTCTCGGCATCGAGCGTTGCGTCGCCGAGCGCGTCGGTGAGCTGCAGCTCGAGGTGGGGCACCGACATCTGCTCATCGAAGCAGATGAGCGCGCGGCCATCCGCGGTGGGCACCAGTTCCACGCCCGTTCGTTCACGAAGCGTGCGGCTCCGGGGCACGACGATGACGGATCGGTTGCCGTAGCTCACGAGTTCGGCCGGCGCGCCGGGCTCCGTCCGCGCGAGCGGCTGAAGCGCACGGACCACCGCCAGGCTCAGGTCCGCATCGATGGTGCGCAGCGCAGCAATCACGTCCTCGGGCAACGTCAGCGTGACGGCACGGGAGGGCGAGTTGAACTTGCGTGGACGCCCTCGCCGCGACCCTGCGCCGCTGCTTGCGGCGTACTGCCGCGCACTTGTCCGCGTGCTCATCCTCGGCCGGGCCTCGAGATCACCCACTGACACCGCCACGCTCGCCGCCACGACTGCCGCACGAATCACCCGCTGATATCGCATGCGCTCCGGCCTCTGGTGAAGTGTGGATACGTCATTCTAATTGAATATTCGCCAGAAACTATGAATAATCCATAAATATTGCTTCCCGCGTGCCGCCTCTGTGGCGCTCCCCTGCGCGAGGTCTTTGCGGACCTCGGGGCCACCCCGCTGGCCAACGCCTACCTTGGCGAGCACCAGCTCGCCGAGGCTGAGCCGTACTATCCCCTGCGGGCCTGCATGTGCGCCAGTTGCTTTCTGGTACAGCTCGACACCTGCGTCGATCCGCACACGATCTTCTCGAACTACCCCTACTTCTCTTCGTACTCCGACACGCTGCTGCGCGAGGCGCGCGCGTACGCCGAGCGGATGTCCGCGCAGTTGGGACTGAACGCCGGCGACCGGGTCGTCGAGATTGCCAGCAACGACGGCTATCTACTGCAGCACTTCCTCGGGCGGGAACTGGACGTCCTGGGCATCGAGCCCGCCGGCAACGTCGCGCAGGACGCGCTCGCCAGAGGCGTCCCGTCGCTCGTGCGATTCTTCGGATCAGCGCTGGCCCGCGAGCTGGCGGGCCAGCGCCGGGCGCGGCTCGTCATCGCCAACAACGTGCTCGCGCACGTACCCGACCTCAACGACTTCATCGCGGGGCTTGGGATCCTGCTGGCGCCCGGAGGGATGGCCACCCTCGAGTTCCATCACCTGCTCAACCTGGTGGAGGGCTGTCAGTTCGACAACATCTACCATGAGCACCTGCAGTACTTCTCGCTCGATGCCGCCCGTTGCGCGTTTGCCCGTCACGACCTGCGGATCGTGGATGTGGAGAGGATTGCCGCCCAGGGCGGGTCACTGCGCGTATTCGTCCAGCACGCACAGGACGCCCCCGCCGAGCCGTCTGATCGCGTGCGGGAGGTGCTGGCCCTCGAGGAGGCGCACGGCCTCCACGACGTGGCGCTCGGCCGCGCGTTCTCGGCGCGGATGCTGCGCATGAAGCTCGACCTGCTGTCGTTTCTGGTGGGCGCCCGGCGCGAGGGCCGGTCGGTGGTCTGCTACGGCGCGGCGGCCAAGGGCAACACGCTCCTGAACTACTGCGGTGTCCACGCCGACCTGGTGGACTACGTGGTGGATCGCAATCCTCACAAGCAGGGCCAGCGCCTGCCAGGAAGCCGCATCCCGGTGCACCATCCCGACAAGGTGCAGGAGACGAAGCCCGACTATCTCCTCGTGCTCCCCTGGAACCTCCGGGAGGAGATCGTGGGCACCATGTCGCACGTGCGCGACTGGGGCGGGCGGTTCGTCATTCCCGTCCCCGAGCTGGCCGTGACCTGACGGCGCGCGGCGCTGTCCGGCCTGGCCCGGCACGCTGGTGAGCGTCCGGCCGGCGCGGGTAACATGCTGGCGATGAAGGCCGTCCCACCGAAAGATCTCGTCCCGGCGATGAAAGCCCGCTTCGAGAAGCACACGCAGCGCCACGCGGGCGTGGCATGGAAGGACGTACAGGCGCGGCTCGAGCAGAGCGCCCCCGCGCTGAAGTCGCTCGGGCTCATGGAGGCCAGCGGCGGCGAGCCGGACGTCATCGGCGTCGACGGGGCCACCGGAGCGTTCACCGTCTGCGATTGTGCAGCCGAGAGCCCCGCACAACGCCGGAGCCTGTGCTACGACCGCGAAGCCCTGGACGCACGGAAGGCACACAAGCCGGCGGGCAGTGCAACCGAGATGGCCACCGCGATGGGCGTCTCGCTCCTGACCGAGGAGGACTACCTGCAGCTCCAGCGCCTCGGCGAGTTCGATCGCAAGACATCCAGCTGGCTCTCGACGCCGGCCGACGTGCGGGCGCTCGGAGGCGCAGTCTTCGGCGACCGCCGGTACGGCCGGGTGTTCATCTACCACAACGGCGCGGAGTCGTACTACGCGGCACGAGGGTTCCGCGGCCTGCTGCGGGTGTAGCTCCGGACCGCACGCGGCCAGGCCTCCACTCCCGTGTCGCCAGCCGACCCAGCCCCGCGCAACCCGTGTCGGTTCGCGCAGCTGTGGACCAGTGCGGGCAGCCCGCTCATGTTCGCACCCGTGCGGCCGATTGTCTCGGTGGCCAGGAACCGCGTCCATGACACCAGCAGACCCTCATCCACACGCGACCGGGCTGGAAAGCCCGTTCGGCATCGACGAACTCTTCTTCTCGGTCACTGACCAGAAGGGTCGCATCAAGTCCGGCAACTCGGTCTTCGTGCGGGTCAGCCAGTACAGCGACGCGGAGCTCCTCGGCCAGCCGCACAACGTCATCCGGCACCCGGACATGCCTCGGGCTGTCTTCCACCTGCTCTGGGACTACATCGGACGGGGCCAGACGATCGCGGCCTTCGTCAAGAACCGTGCAAAGAACGGCAGCTACTACTGGGTGATGGCCACGGTCGCGCCGGTTGGGAATCGCTACCTGTCGGTTCGCTTCAAGCCCTCGTCGCCCTTGCTGGCGGTGGTCGAGGACGTGTACCGGGATGTCGTGGCCGTGGAGCGCAGCCTCGAACGACAGCACGCCCCGCACAGGGCGATCGTGGATGCGTCGCTGTCGCGACTGACCGAACGCCTGCACGGCCTGGGGTTCGAGGACTACGGCGCCTTCATGCACCACGCGCTCACGACCGAGATGCAGTCGTGGCGACAGGCGCTCCAGGCCCGGAAGGCCGTTGCACCCGGCACAGTCGCAGGGGCCGCTGGCGGCTCCATGCGCATCCGCCGCATGCTCGACTCGGGCCGCGTGATCGAGCGGCACCTCGAGACACTTGTGGGCACACTCAGCCAGTTCGACGAGCTCAACGCGTCCCTGGGGCAGAAGGCGGACTTCATCCAGACACTCTCCGATGACATCCGCCTGTTCAGCCTGAATACGGCGCTTGCGGCAGGCAGGCTTGAGAATGCCGCCACGCTCGAAGAAGTGGCGTCGCTCATGCGCAGGTGCACGATGAGCACGGGCGACATCATCGCCGCCCTGCGCGGCCACATGGCCGAGACCACTGGTTTCATCCGCGGCTTCATGTTCGAGGTGTCGGTGGCGAAGGTCCAGGCCGCGATGGTCAACGCCTTTGCCCTGGAACTGCTCGCGCGCGACGACATGGACCGGGTCGAAGACCGGATCCACGAGGACGTTCGCGACCTCGCGGAGTGCCTGCGGGAGAGGCTCGGCACGCTGTTCGGATCGATCGGTGTGCTGGAGCGCGGCCTGCGAAAGGTGGGGGACACCGTGGACGGCCTGCTCGGCGATCTGCGTACCCTTGGCGTCCTGCAGGTCACCTGCCGCGTCGAGGCCGCGCGAATACCTGACGCCAGCGACCTGCAAGCGCTCTTCGAGTCGCTGCGCGATCGCATCGACTCGGCGCGACAGCAGGTGGACGAACTGGCTGAGGCGGTCGCCGGCGGCCGCAAGGCCGTGCCAGCGCAGGAACCGGCCATCATCCGTCACCTCCTGCTGCTGACCGAGCGATCGACAGGGCGCGCGGCCTGAGCCCGGACGGTCAGCCCGGAACGCGCGGGGGGACCGGCCTTCACACGTTCCGTCGGCGCGGGATCGTCGGCAGCAGCGTGCCACGCAGGGGAAATCAGCCCACCCGTATCCACCTGGCACTGAGAGGTGCCGGGATCGAGCACGACAGGGATGCAGGCGACGTCGCCGCGTCGCGGTCTCCGTCGCGGTCTCCGTCGCGCTCTCCGGATGCGACGGCTCCTGGCCGTCCCGCTGCGCGAATCGGTCGGGCACCGCTTCGCAGCCGGCTTCGGGTGTAGCCTGTAGCGGCACGCGTCCGTGCCTCCACCCCGATGGCGCCAGTCGTCCCCGACCCCACCCGCATCCGCCGCTTCAGGAC
>JABFRY010000037.1 GCA_013140955.1 Acidobacteriota bacterium | reverse complement strand
AGCTCCGGTCCTTGCCGACCGCAGCCGCGATCTGGTCCTGCGTCATCGAGAACGCGTCGGAGAGGCGCTGGTAGGCCACGGCCTCCTCCACGGGATTGAGGTTTTCCCGCTGGATGTTCTCGATGAGCGCGAGTTCGAGCAGGTGCTGGTCGGCGTTGTCGGCCGGCATCTCGCGGACGACGACGGGCACCTTCAGCAGCTGCGCCCGCTGGGCGGCGCGCCAGCGGCGTTCGCCGGCGATGATCCGGTACGTGGCGCCGGTGCGCCTGACGAGAATGGGCTGGATGATGCCGTTGGCGGCAATGGACCGGGCCAGTTCCTCGAGCCGCACGTCGTCCATCTGCAGCCGTGGCTGCTGCTCGTTCGGCTGGAGCAGATCGATGTCCACCTCGAGCACGCCGTGGCGGGGCGCCTCCGGAACGTCGGGAATCAGCGCGCTGAGACCCTTGCCGAGGGCTGGTCGCTTCTCTGACATCTGTGCCTTCCCTGTCCTGCGGGGCCGCCGGACCCCGCGTCACTCGCCCTCTGAAGCCGGGCGCCAGTCTCGCGGCCGCGCAATCACGGCCGGCGCTGTCAGGGCCGACGCTGTCAGGGCCGGCGCTGTCAGGGCCGGCGCTGTCACGGCCGGCGCTGTCACGGCCGGCGCTGTCACGGCCAGCGCTGTCACGGCCGGCGCTGTCACGGCCAGCGCTGTCGCCCCCTGCACGTCGTGACCTGCACGTCGTGACCTGCACGTCGTGACCTGCACCGTCGCGGCCTGCGCTGTCACAGCCTGCCCTGTCGCGGCTTACGCGGGCCGTGCGTGCACGATCACGGTCTCGCTGGCAGTGCCTGGGCGGCCCGCCGTGCGAGCAGTTCCGTCGCCAGCGCGCGGTACGCGGCCGCCCCTCGCGAGCGCGGGTCGTACGTCACGCCGGGAATGCCGTGGCTCGGCGCCTCGCCGAGCCGGACGTTGCGCGGAATGATGGTGTCGAACACCTTTTCCTTGAAGAACTCCCGCACGTCGCGCGCCACCTGCTGTCCCAGATTGGTACGGTCGTCGTACATCGTCAGCAGCACGCCTTCGATCTCGAGGCCTGGATTGAGCGCGCCCCGCACGCGGCGCATGGTACTCACGAGATCCGCCAGGCCCTCGAGGGCGAAGTACTCGCAGTGCAGGGGAATCAGGACGGCATCGGCCGCGACGAGACCGTTGAGCGTGAGCAGGCCGAGCGACGGCGGGCAGTCGATGATGATGTCGTCGAAGCGCGCGCGCAGCGGATCGAGCACGCGCCGCAGGCGCTGCTCGCGGCCCGGCAGCGGCACCATTTCGATTTCCGCGCCGGCCAGCCCCCGGTCGGCCGGCATCAGGCTGAGGCGCTCCACCTGCGTGGCGAGCACGAACGACTCGGGCGCGCCGTCGGTGAGCAACGCCTCGTAGACCGTCCCGCCCTCTGCACGTGCACCCTTGAGTCCTACGCCGCTCGACAGGTTGCCCTGGGGGTCGGCATCCACGACCAGCACGTCCCGGCCGGCGAGCGCGATGGCCGTGGCGAGGTTGACCGCGGTCGTCGTCTTGCCGACGCCACCCTTTTGATTGACGACCGCCAGGACGCGTGCGCTCTTTGTAACGTGCTGATTATCAGACACTTATGTTATTTAACCAACAAATGGTTCGTGTTGAGATCTAGGACTCTACGTGCTGAGATACCGACGGGTCAAGATCATTGTGGCGGCGCAGATCGTTCCACGTGAAACATCTCCCTTCGACGATTCCAGAAGCCTGCCAGAGCGACGGAGGGAGGCAACAGACAAGGAGAGCGGCGGCAGGGGGCCAGCCGGACGCCGGGTCGTGTGTTCAGAAGAGCAGTGCACCCGCCAAAGCACCAAGCTCGTGCGGGGGCGTGGCGCGCTCAGCCGCTCACCGCAATCGCTCTCGGCGCGTACGGGAGAGTCCAGGCGCTGGTCGAGAATCCTCGCGTCTGGATTCCTCTTTAGGACAAGCATCGCCGCCTTCCTGAAGCGTGCGTCCTGAGCTCATCGCGATGTTCCACGTGAAACATTCGGAGCTCCGGGAGCTAGCAGAGCGGGGTCTTGAGGGCAGGAAGCGCAGAATGGGGTGGCGGACATCCCCTGGCGTCCACGCACGCAGAGCTCTGGGTGAAGAGAGGTGGAGGGCGCGGGCTCAGGCCAGCGGCGACATCACGGACACGAAACTGTCGAGCTCAGAGACGAGCGGTAGCGGGCGCTCCGCCCCCCATCCCACAGGGAGCACGGGCACTGAGGCGCCGGAGTGAAACATCAGGACACGACCACCAGGACGCAGTACGGGGCGGAAGCGGTCGAAATCCCCAGTCTCCACCCGAATCGCACGCATCGAGACGGCATCGTAGCGCTGCTGCTCCGCAGCGAGTGCCACCACGGCTTCCCAGCGGGCACAGGTGACCCGTGCGGAGGGGACCGGCACCAGCCGAACGGCGTCGGCCAGAAACGCCGCCTTCCGACTCTTCGACTCCACAAGGGTCAGCTCCGAGGCCCTGGTGGCCAATGCGAGTGGGATTCCGGGGGAACCTCCGCCGCTGCCGATGTCGAGGAGCGCGCTGCCATGAGGGAGTAAGTGCGCAGCCAGGAGCGGTTCGACGAGCAGTCGGCTCACCGCCTTCCGACCCTCGTCGAAATCGAGTCCGGTGAGGTTGATGGTGCGATTCCAGCGTCGCAGGAGAGCAAAATAGGCGTCGAGTTGCCCCACCAGGCCGTCGTCCAGCCTGAGTCCGCTATCGTCCAGCTCCTGCGCGAGCGACCGTGACGCTTCCATGAGCGCTACAGCCCCGCCTGGGCGCCTGGCATCCTGGACAGGTAGGCGCCGAGCACCGCCACGGCGGCCGGCGTCATGCCCGGGATGCGCGACGCCTGTGCCAGCGTCTCGGGTTCCACCTGGGACAAGCGCTCGATGGCCTCGCGCGACAGCCCAGGAACCCGTCCAAAGGGAAAGCCGCGCGGAATGTGCCGTCGCTCTTCACGCCTGACGCGCGCAGCGCGGGACGCTTCCTGCCGCAGGTACCCCTCGTAGCGGACGGCCACCTCCACGCTGGCCACATCCAGCGCCTCGTCTGGACCCACGTCCAGGGTCACCTCATCGGATCTCCACAGCGCTTCGAGCGTGGTGTCAGGTTGCCGGAGGCGATCCGCGGCCGGGATCCGTCCGCCTCCTGGCGCCCGCACGAGCGACGCGCGCACGGTCCGACAGTTCTTCTCGAACCGCGCCTGCCGGGCGCTGAACGCCTCCCACCGCGCGTCCGACACGAGGCCCAGCCGACGACCTGTCGGCGTGAGCCGGAGGTCGGCGTTGTCGATGCGCAGGAGCAGCCGGTGCTCAGCCCTCGACGTGAACATCCGATACGGCTCCAGGCATCCCTTCGTAATTAGGTCATCTACAAGAACGCCAATATACGCTTCATCCCGGCCCAGCACGAGCCCCGGTTCACGCCGGGCGACCGCAGACGCGTTGATGCCGGCGACCAGCCCCTGCGCCGCCGCCTCCTCGTAGCCCGACGTGCCGTTGATCTGACCCGCGAGGAAGAGCCCGCCGAGTCGGCGCGTCTCGAGCGTGGCCCGAAGTTCGGTCGGTTGCACGAAATCATATTCAACGGCATACCCCGGCCGGAGCATGCGCGCGGATTCGAGGCCCGGAAGCGCCCGGACCAGCCGCTCCTGCACGTCGGCCGGCAGCGACATCGAAAACCCGTTCACGTAGATCTCGTCGACGTCGAGGCCCTCGGGTTCGAGGAACAGCATGTGCCGCTCCCGATCCGGGAACCGCATGACCTTGTCTTCGAGCGAGGGGCAGTACCGGGGGCCGATCCCGCGAATCTGCCCGTTGAACAGCGGACTTTCGTGGATGTGCGCCCGCACCAGGTCGTGCACCGGCGCGGTGGTGTGCAGCTGCCAGCAGCGCACCTGGTTGCGCAGGCGCCCCGGAGGTGTCGAGAACGAGAGTCCAACCGGATGCTCGTCGCCGGGCTCCTCCTGGAACACCCCGCGGGACACGGCGCCCTCGAAATCGATGCTCGCGCGATCGAGGCGCGGCGGCGTGCCCGTCTTCAACCGCCCCATGTCGAACCCGAGCCCCAGGAGCGAGGCGGCCAATGACCGCGAGGGCGGCTCGCCGTGCCGGCCCGCCGGGCGCTGCTCCTGCCCGACGTGCACGAGCCCGTTGAGGAACGTCCCGGTCGTCACGACCAGCGCACGACAGCGATGCACCTCGCCGTCTTCCATCGCCAGGCCGGTCACGTGTCCGTGTTCGTGCAGGAGCTGCCCGGCGTGTCCAATCAGCCACGAGATGCCGGGCTCGGCCTCGAGGGCACGCCGCACCCACGCACCGTACGCGCGCTTGTCGGCCTGCGCGCGCGGCGACCACACCGCGGGTCCGCGGCTCCGGTTGAGCACCTTGAACTGGAGGCCCGTCGCATCGATGGCCTGCCCCATCAGCCCGCCGAGCGCATCGATCTCGCGCACCAGGTGGCCCTTCGCGGTGCCGCCCACGGCGGGGTTGCAGGGCATGTGCGCCACCGTGTCCCTCGACAGCGTGCAGAGCCCCACGTGACAGCCGCGCAGGGCAGCGGCACGCGCGGCCTCGACACCGGCGTGCCCCGCGCCCACCACGATCACGTCGAACACACCCATCGTCCCCCGCTTCCCGTCCCTGTCAGGCCCGCGCAGCCCGTCCGACTACTTCCCGATGCAGAAGCGTTCGAAGATGTGCCGCAGCACGTCCTCGCTCGTCCGGCGGCCCACCACCCCGTCCAGGTGTACACGCGCCTGCTGGAGATCCGCCAGCACGAACTCCTCTGCCACCGAGGCCTGCAGGGCCTCCCGCGCCCCGGCCAGATGTGTCTGCACCTGTTCGAGCAGCTCGAGGTGGCGCACGTTGGAGATGGCCACCGTGTCCACGTCCGACGTGCCGGCGCCGAGTGCTGCGGCCACCTGTGCCCGCAGCGCCTCGATGCCGTCGCCCGTGTGCGCGGAGACACGAAGTACACCCTCGTGGATCGGCAGGTCGCAGCGATCCGGCAGGTCCGCCTTGTTCAGCACGACGAGTCGTGGGGCCGAGACCGCGGCGAGGAGTTCCCGGTCGGCCGGACCGAGCGGCGCGCTCCCGTCCAGCACGAGCACCGTCAGCCCGGCCACCGCGCGGGCACGCTCGCCGCGCGACACACCCTCACGCTCGACGGGATCAGCCGTGACCCGCCAGCCCGCCGTGTCCACCAGCGTCACCGCGAGCCCGGCGATGTTCACCTGCTCGCTGATCAAATCGCGCGTGGTGCCCGGCACGTCGGTGACGATTGCCCGGTCCGCACCCGCCAGACGATTGAAGAGGCTCGACTTTCCCACGTTGGTCCGGCCGGCGATGACCACGGTGGCCCCCTCCCGGATCAGGCGTCCTCGGCGTCCGTCGCCCAGCAGGCGTGCCAGGTCCTTCTCCACGGCGCGCAAGCGGCCCAGCGCCTCGCCAGGGTCCACGAAGTGGTAACCCTCATCCGGAAAGTCGAGCGACGCTTCCAGCACGGCGATGAGCTCGAACAGCCGCGCATCGAGGGCGGCAATCCGCGAGGTGAGCGTCCCCTGCAGCTGATCGAACGCCACGCGGGCCTGGAGCGGCGTGACGGCGTCCACCAGATCGGCGACGGCCTCGGCCTGCACCAGGTCCCTCCGGCCGGCCAGATACGCGCGCAGCGTGAACTCCCCCGGCTCGGCAAGGCGCGCCCCCGCCCGGCATGCCCGCGTCACCAGGGCCGCGAGGATCACGGGGCTGCCGTGCGCGCTGATCTCCACGACGTCCTGGCCTGTATACGAACGGGGCCCGGGGAAGAACGTCGCGACGACCTCGTCCGCGACCAGCCTGCCATCTGCGGCGCCGTCATCAGCAATGCCGTTCTCAGCAACGCTGTTCGCAGGGGCGCGGTTCTCAGAGGCACCGCTCTCAGAGGCACCGCTCTCAGAGGCACCGTTCTCAGGGGCCCTGCCCTCGGTGGCGCCGTCCTCGGTGGCGCTCGCCGCGCTGCCGCTCACGCCGGCCGTGGCGTCGGTGGTCGATGCCGCCGATGGCGACGCCGGCGGTGGCTGGGGATTGCGCGGCGCCGCTGGACCCGACACCACGGCACGGAGGTGGGAGAAGGTGGCGCGGCGTGGCTCGAGCGGGGCCGTGCGCTCAAGAAGCTGACCGGCCAGGCGGAGCGCCGACGGCCC
>JABFRY010000276.1 GCA_013140955.1 Acidobacteriota bacterium | reverse complement strand
ACGTGGTGGGCGTGGTCGTGGGCGCGGTGGTCGGCGCGGCAGGCCCGGGCGCCTGCGCCGCCAGCGGTGCGATCAGCAGGAACGCCAGCAGTGGAACGCGACGCAGCAGCATGTACCCTCCCTCGTGTGGGGCTCTATTCTGCTGCATTTCGACGCCGGCCTCGCCCTCCTGGCCCCCGGAAAGTGGCGCCGCGCCCGAGACTCGCCTGATAATCTGGGCCGTACATGTCGCCTGCACCCCTTGTCGCCGTGATCATGGGCTCGTCGTCGGATTGGGAGACGATGCGCCACGCCGTGGACGTGCTCGAACGGTTCGGTGTGCCGCACGAGCGCCACATCGTGTCCGCCCACCGCACCCCTGTGTGGATGGCCGAGTTCGCGACCGGGGCCGAGGCCCGGGGCATCGAGGTCATCGTGGCGGGCGCGGGTGGCGCTGCCCACCTGCCCGGCATGGTCGCGGCCCACACCGTCGTGCCGGTCCTGGGTGTGCCGGTGCAGAGCGCCGCGCTCCAGGGGCTCGACTCGCTGCTCAGCATCGTGCAGATGCCGGGCGGCGTGCCCGTGGGGACGCTCGCCATCGGCAAGCCCGGCGCGACCAACGCCGGCCTCCTCGCCGTGGCCATCGTGGCCAATGCACGGCCCGAGCTGCGCCAGCAGCTGCGAGCCTTCCGGGCGGAGCAGACCGAGCGCGTCCAGGGCGAGCGCCTGCCGTGAGCCCGGTGCCGAAGGTGATCGAGCCGGGGGCCTGCCTGGGGGTCTTGGGCGGAGGCCAGCTCGGGCGCATGTTCGCCATTGCGGCCCGCCGCATGGGCTACCGGGTGCACACGTACTCCCCCGACGACGACACCCCGGCCGGGCAGGTGGCCGATGCGGAGGTGACCGCCGCCTACGAGGATCTCGACGCGCTCCGTGCCTTCGCGGCGCAGGTGCAGGTGGTGACCCTCGAGTTCGAGAACGTGCCCGTGGAAGCCATCGAGGCCATCGAGACCGTGGTCCCGGTGCGTCCCTCGGGCCTTGCGCTCCAGACCGCGCAGCAGCGCGCGCGTGAGAAGGCCTTCCTGGCCGAACGCGGCTTTCCCACCGTGCCGTTTGCCGCCGCCGCCTCGCTCGACGAGCTGGTCGAGGCCGTGGAGCGCGTGGGCCTGCCCGCCGTGGTGAAGACGGCCGCCTTCGGCTACGACGGCAAGGGGCAGCACAAGGTGACGGCCGCTGCGCAGGTGGAACGCGTGTGGGGGGCCATCGGTCATCAGCCGGCCGTCGTGGAGCGCTTCGTGACACTGCAGGCCGAGATTTCGGTCATCGCCGCGCGCGGCCTCGACGGACAGGTGGTGGAGTACGTGCCGTTCGAGAACCGGCACGCCAACCACATCCTCGACCTCACCACCGCCCCGGCCGCCGTACCCGCGCCCATCGCCGCGCAGGCCGTCGAGATCACGCGCGCCATCCTCGAGGCGCTGCAGTACGTGGGCGTGCTGTGCGTCGAGTTCTTCGTCACCACCGACGGCGCACTCCTCGTGAACGAGCTGGCGCCGCGGCCCCACAACTCCGGACACCTCACGTTCGACGCCGCGGTCACGAGTCAGTTCGAGCAGCAGGTGCGCGCCATCTGCGGCCTGCCGCTCGGCTCGGCCGCCCTCATGCGCCCGGCCGCCATGGCCAACCTGCTCGGCGACCTCTGGGCCGACGGCATCCCCAACTGGGCCGCCGCCTGCCGGCATCCCGACGTGAAGCTGCACCTGTACGGCAAGGACGCGCCGCGTCCAGGCCGGAAGATGGGACACCTCACGGCCACGGGGAAGAGCGCGCGGGAGGCGCAGGACCTGGTGATTGCCGCCAGGGACGCGCTGCTGATCTAGAGCCAGTCTCTTATAATGGAGGCCTTCCCCACGAAAGGCCCCAGCCGTCAGCGTTCTTCACCGTGATGTCGATTCAAGTCCAAGGGTCGCTCCCGGCCCGTCTGCCCTGTACGGTTCGGGCGCCGCAGACCTGCCGCCATGCGTGTCCTGCTCGTTGAGGACGACGCCGGCATGGCCGTGATCGTGGCGGCCGGTCTGGCCCAGGCGCACTGCCACGTCGAAACCGTGGCCAACGGGTTGCTGGCCATCGAGCACGCCCGATGCAAGGACTACGGGCTCGTGGTGCTCGACTTGACGCTGCCTGGCCTGGATGGCCTGGATGTCTGCCGTCGCCTTCGGCAGGCGCGCAACGACGTGCCCATCCTGGTGATCTCGGGACGCACGGGACTCGACGACCGGGTCCAGGCGCTCGATGCCGGTGCCGACGACTACATCGTCAAGCCCTTCGACCTGCCCGAGCTCCTGGCGAGGGTGCGTGCCGTGACGCGGCGCGGCCGCAGTCGTCAGCTCGACGCCGTGCTCGCCTACGGTCCCCTGCTTCTCGACACCAGGGATCACGTCATTTCCTGCGCGGGCACGGTGCTCGAGCTCACGGCCACCGAATACCGCCTGCTCGCCTACCTCATGAAGCGCGCCGAGGCCGTGGTCACCCGCGACGAACTGGTGCATCACGTG
Organism: Acidobacteriota bacterium; assembly: GCA_013140955.1. GTDB lineage: Bacteria > Acidobacteriota > Vicinamibacteria > Vicinamibacterales > UBA2999 > JABFRY01. Next base: position 3,704 of record JABFRY010000276.1, on the reverse strand, counting down.
TGGGGCGGCAACATCAGCTACAGGTCGAACACCGTCGAGGTCTACGTCTCCTACGTCCGGCAGGCGCTGGCGGCGCACGCCGGCGCGAGCATCCACACCGTGCGCGGCCTCGGCTACGTGCTCAAGGCAGACACGTCGTCGTGAGCGGGCTCCTGATGCGGGCGGTGTTGTCTCTGGCTCTCGCCGGGGCTGCGGTACTGCTCGCGGTGCCGCCGGCCGAGGCGCAGGGGGCGCCTGCCGACGGGACCGATGACTCGCCGCACCCGCTGGCGCACCTCGATGCGGGGGGCGACGGCGCGCCCCGACTGCTGGTCCAGGGATTCGGGGACGTCGAGTGGATGTCGGTGGACGCGCCAGGGACGCCCAGCACCTTCAGGCTCGGCCAGCTGGTGTGCTTCGTGTCGTCGAGGCTTACCGACGACGTCTCCGCGCTGGCCGAAGTTGTCGTGGAGCTGGACCCTGGCGGCAACTTCATGACCGACGTCGAGCGCCTGCTGCTCACCTACAGTCCCGGCGATTACCTCAGTCTTCGCGTCGGCCGCTATCACACGGGGATCGGCTACTACAACACGGCCTTCCACCACGGCACCTACTTCGAAACCATTGCAGGACGCCCGGCGGTGTTCGCATTCGAGGACGAGGGCGGCCCGTTGCCCGTGCACGAGGTGGGCCTGTCGGCGAGCGGCCGTCTTCAGGTTCCAGGCATGCGCCTCGAGTACACCACCGAGGTCGGCAATGGCCAGCGTTGGAACGCGTCGGCCGGCTACATCACACCGACACTCGTGGATTCGAATGGCACGAAGGCCGTGAACGTCGGTCTCGCGATTGAGCCGGACGCTGTGCCGGGTCTGCGCCTCGGTGCGTCCTCCTATCGTGATCGTGTGGACGATGCCGGCCGCGCACCGGTGGCAACCCGCTACGACGCCGCCTTCCTGGCCTACCGTCACGAGGCGTTCGAGGCGCGCGCCGAGATGGTCTGGCTGCATCACCGCCGCGAGGGGGACCGGGCGTTCGCCAATCAGGGGTTCTACATCGAGGCAGCCAGGCGCTTTGGTGCGGTGCGGCCCTACGTGCGCTACGAGCGATTGCGCCTGGCACCGGACACACCCCTGGTCGGCCGGCTGCTGTCGGTGAGCGGCCCCACGCTCGGCGTGCGGTACGACCCAATGGGTCCGGTGGCGGTCAAGGCGCAGTACGAGCACCTCGGCGACGGGGTGCCGTCGGCCGTGAACCGGTTCAGGCTGCAGCTCGCGTTTGCCTTCTGACGTGAGACAGGCACCTGCCCTCTTCACCGGTGTGCTCATGGTGGCGGTCGCCATCGCCCTGGCGACGGTGGCGCCGCCTCTCGGTGCGCAGTCTGGGCCTGACCCGACGCGTGCGCTGGCGATCATCGTCAACCGGGCCAACCCGGTGGAACGGCTCAGTTCAGCAGATCTGCGGCGGGCCTTCCTGCTGCAGCGCCAACGCTGGCCGGACGGTCGAAAGGTCACCGTGGTCCTGCGCGAGGAAGGGCAGGCCGAACGCACGGAGGCGCTGGCGCTGATCTGCGGCATGGGTGAGGCCGAATACGCTCGCTACGTGCGCCAGGAGATCTTCCGCGGGAACGTGAACCCTCCCCGGACCGTCCGCAGCGCGGAGAACATGCGGTTGTTCGTATTCAACGCCCCGGGGGCCATCGGCTACGTGCACGCGGACGAGATCGATTCCACCGTCAGGGTGGTTCGCGTGGACGGGCGGCTGCCTGGCGACGTGGGCTACCCGCTCGTGGTCGGCAGGCCTTCGCGTGCACGGCGCGGTGACTGGCTGTTCCCGCGGGTGTTCGGGCTCCAGCGGCCAGGTGCAGAGAGGCCCTGAGCGTGCCGCTCAGAACGGCGGCGCGCCTGGCCTCCCCGCGCAGGACGTTGTCGGCGCCCGTCGCCGCCGCGTCCCTCGCCCTGGCGCTCATCCTGGTGGGCCTGCTGTTCATTCGTGACCTACGGCAGCTGGCGTCCGACGCGCACCGGCTGAACGAGGAACTGGGTGCGGGCCTCCGGTTCATCAACGCGCTCCAGGTGGAGACGGAAGAAGCCCGACGCTCACTCCTCTATGCGCTGAGCACCACCGACGCGAACGAACAGCTGGAATTCGTGTCACGGTCCAGGGAGGCAGGGGAGCGGGCTGCGCGGATGCTGCGCGACGACGGTATTCCAGGGCTCGATGCCCTGCGCGCGGGAGCCTGGTCGGGCCTCGCCGACTCGTGGGACCGCTACCTGGCCATCCGCGACGAGACCGTGGGTCTCATCCTGGAGGGCAGCATCCGCGAGAGTGTCGCGCTCGATCTCGGCCAGGGCACTGCCAGCTTTGCGGCCCTGCAGCGGGAGTTGCGCGCGCTCGGAGACGCCTTCGCCAACGACGCGAGCCTGAGAGTGGCGTCAGTCGATCAGCGCACCGCCACCGTGCTTGCGCGGGCGGGTTTCGTGTGGGCTTCTGGGCTCCTGGCGCTGGCCACGGCCGCGCTGCTCTGGTCCCGCCGCCAGCAGCTCGAGGCGCGGGTGCACGAGGAGACCTCCCGGAACGAAATGCTCGAATCGGTGCTCGAGGCCGTGGTCGTGGCCGATGCGCAGGGCCGGATCATCGGCGTGAACCCCGCAGCGGCAGACCTGTTCGGGGTGCCTCGCGACGGCGTGTCCGGCCTGCCGATCCAGACCTTTCTCGACGCGCCTGTTGGAGGCGCCGCGTCAGCCCAGGCCCTCGCCGAGGCCTCTGAGCGGGCGGGCGGCGGGTTGATGGAACTGGCCGGACGGCGCGGCGACGGCAGCGCTGTCGCGCTGGAGGCGCGCGTCGTCCGGCGGAGCGTTGCCGGCACCACGACCTTCACCGCGCATCTGCGCGACATTACCGAGCGCCAACGGGCCTCGGCCGAGCTGCGAGCGGCGCGCGATGCGGCCGAGACGGCGTCGAAGGCCAAGGGCGTGTTCCTCGCCACGATGAGTCACGAGGTGCGCACGCCGCTCAACGTGATGCTGGGTATGACCGACCTCCTTCTCGGGTCGGCACTGCACCCCGAGCAACGTGCCTGGGTGGAGGCCGGCCGCACCAGCAGCGAGACGCTCGTCGCACACATCAACGGCATCCTGGACTACTCGCGCCTCGAAGCGGAACGCCTGGAGCTCGATATCGAGTCGTGCAATCTTCCGGAACTGGTGGATAGCGTCATGCTCCAGGCCTCGGTTGCGCGGAAGGACCAGCCCCTCGTCCTGTCCTGGACGATCGATGCGGGGACGCCGCGTGTCGTGCTGACCGATCCCCTCCGACTGCGCCAGATCCTGCTGAACCTGCTCTCCAATGCCGTCAAGTTCACGGCTCAGGGCGAGGTGGCCGTCCGCGTCACCTCTCGAGAGGAGGGCACGGCTCGCTACCAGCTGTTCTTCGCCGTCCGGGACACCGGCACCGGCATCCCCGAGGCCGACCTCCCGACCCTCTTCGAGCCCTTTTCGCAGGCGGACGCGGCGCGTGTCCACGGACGGCGTGGCGCCGGGCTCGGGCTGTCGATCAGCCGGCGACTTGCCGAGCGACTCGGCGGCGGACTCGAGGTGCGGAGCACGCCGGGCGACGGCTCCGTCTTCACGCTCCGGATCGTGGCTGACGCGCCGTCCAGGGCTTCTGTCCTGACCTCGCCGATTGCCCGGACCCTGGCGCCCGCCGCCGCGGGTGCCGCCTTGCCG
>JABFRY010000492.1 GCA_013140955.1 Acidobacteriota bacterium | reverse complement strand
CACCAGCCGGCCCGTCCGCCGTGAAGCGCACACCGTACCCGCAGCCCTCGCCCGCGCGCAGGCCCTTCACGGCCACGACCCGGCTGGTGAGCGTGAGTACCGGCGCCAGGTCGAGGGTGGAGGCCAGCGGCGGCGGCACGATGCCGTAGAGCAGCAGGCCGGGGCGCACCACGTCGTACCAGACGCGCGAGTCGCGCAGCAGGGCGGCGCTGTTGGCCGCGTGCCGGGCCACGGGACCGACACCCAGGTCGCCCAGCACCTGCCAGGCTTGCTCGAAGCGCTCCCGCTGCAGCCCGAACAGCGGATGCTCGGGTACGTCGGCGGTGGCGAAGTGCGTGTACACCGCGTCGAGGCGCAGGTTCGGCGCACCGAGCACCTCGGGCAGCGTGCGCCGCAGGTTGTCGTGGCGGAACCCGAGGCGGTTCATGCCGGTATCGATCTTCAGGTGGTAGCCAACCCGCGCGCCGCGGCGCGCCGCCGCAGCCTGCACCGCACGGGCCGCGGACGGCGTGGAGATGGTGGGCGTGAGGGAGAAGTCGAACAGGCCCTCGAGGTCGCTCACGCTCAGGGCGCCGAAGACCAGGATGGGAGCCCGCACCCCGGCCCGCCGCAAGGCCACGCCCTCCTCGATGTCGGCACACGCCAGCAGCGCCGCCCCCGCCTCCTCGAGCGCCAGGGCCACGCGTGCGGCGCCGTGTCCGTACGCATTGGCCTTGACCACCGCGATCACGGAAGGGGCGGGGCGGTTCCGGTCGCTCGCAAGGAACCGCTGGATTGCCGTGAAATTGGCCTGGAGGGCCGCCAGGTCCACGTGCGCGACGGTGCTCCGCACGCGGCGCGTGCGGTCGGCGTTCATCGGCGCACCAGGCATCGGGCTCGGCCGCCGCTACTCGCGCGCGAGGTTGGCAAAGCGTGTCTGCTCCCGAAGGAACGCGAGCTTGACCACGCCGGTGGGGCCGTTACGCTGCTTGGCGAGAATCAGCTCCGCCGTGCCCGCCTCCGGGTTGCCAGGGTCCTTGTTGTACACGTCGTCGCGGTAGATGAGGACCACCAGGTCGGCGTCCTGCTCGAGCGCACCCGACTCACGCAGGTCGGACAACTGGGGGCGATGGTCGGCCCGCGCCTCGGGCGCTCGACTGAGCTGGGACAGCACCACGATGGGCACGCTCAGTTCCTTCGCGAGCCCCTTGAGCGAACGCGAAATGCTGGCCAGTTCGAGGGTGCGGTTCTCGGATCGCCCGCGGGAGCTCATGAGCTGGATGTAGTCCACCACCAGCAGGCTCAGGCCATGCTCGGCCTGGAGACGCCGCGACTTGGCGCGCATCTCGAGCACCGAGATGCCCGGCGTGTCGTCGATGAACAACCGCATCGCGCTCAGGGACTCGAGGGCGTGCGAGATGCGCCCGTACTCCTTCTGTCCGATCGCGCCGCTCATGAGGCGATGGCTGTCGATCTGCGCCTCCGAGGTGAGGAGGCGGATGAAGAGCGACTCCTTCGACATTTCCAGGCTGAAGAAGCCCACGGAGTTGCCCGGCACGAGCGACACGTGCTGGGCGACGTTGAGCACCAGACTGGTCTTGCCCATCGACGGCCGGGCCGCCACGATGATGAGGTCGCCCGCCTGCAGGCCGCGCGTCATCTCGTCGAGGTCCGCGAAGCCCGTGGGCACGCCGGTGATGAGCCGCTTCTGCTCGAAGAGCTGCTCGATGCGGGGAAAGTTCTGCTGGACGAGCTCGTGCATGGGCACGAACCCGCCACGGAGGCGGTCCTCCGCGACCGCGAAGATGGCGCTCTCCGCGTCGTCGAGCACCAGGTCGGATTCCTGCTCCGCCTCGTACGCGTTGGTGAGGATCTTGTTGGCCGCGTGGATCAGATTGCGGAGAGTGGCCTTCTCCTTGACGATCCGCGCGTAGTACTCGACGTTGGTCGCTCTCGGCACGCCGTCGGCGAGCGAGGCGATGTAGGCGGGACCGCCGACCTCGTCGAGCTCTCCCGCACGGGAGAGCTCCTCCTTCAGGGTGACGAAGTCGATGGCCTGGTTGCGCTCGCTGAGCGCCACCATCTTGCTGAAGATGCGGCGATGGGCCTCGCGGTAGAAATCCCGGCCGTCGACGATCTGCGCGGCGGAATTGATGGCGTCGTCATGGACGAGGATCGCGCCCAGCACCGAGCGCTCCGCTTCCAGGTTGTGCGGAAGCGAGCGCTCGGCGGAGGCGACCGATTCGGCCATGACAATGCCCGATCGAAGCCGTTACTGCGCGGCCTCGGTGCTGCCTTCGCGGACGACCTGCACCTTCAGCGTCACGGTGACGTCGCGGTGCAGCTTGAGCGGAACCTCGTGCTCGCCGAGCGACTTGATCGGCTCGGGCAGGATCAGCTTCCGGCGATCCACCTCGATGCCGCGCTCCTTGAGGAACTCGGCCACGTCCACCGCGGTGACCGATCCGTAGAGGTGCTCGGTCTCGCCCACGCGGCGGGCGATCGAAATGGCGATGGCAGCGATGCGGTCCGCGACGGCCTGCGCGTCGGCGCGATCGGTCGCCTCACGCGCCTCCACGATCTTCCGCTCGCGCTCGACGTGCTTCCGGTTGCCCTCGGTGGCCAGCAGGGCCAGCTTCCGCGGCAGCAGGTAGTTGCGGGCGTAGCCGCTCGCGACCTTCACGATCTCGCCGCGCTCGCCCAGGTGTTCGACGTGCTCTCTGAGGATGACTTCCATGACGTTGCCTCGTCGCGGACGGCCGGTGAGGGCCGTCCGCACTGCCGGTTGTGGTCGTCCCGTCCCGCCTACTCGGCGGTGTACGGGAGCAGCGCGAGCTGTCGCGCCCGCATGATGGCCAGGCGCAGCTTCCGCTGGTGCATGGCGCAGGTGCCGGAAATCCGCCGCGGAAGCACCTTCGCCCGTTCCGGCACGAACGGCATGAGCAGCTTCACGTCCTTGTAGTTGATGTCGTCGATCTTGTCCGCGCAGAACTTGCAGACCTTGCGACGACGGAACATCGGGCGGCGCTGCGCGCCGTCCTTGGTCTGCGCCCCTGCGCGACCACCCCTCGAGCCCGTACCCTTGCGACCATTCATCTCGATAGCCCTCGTCAATACTGCGACCGGCCCGTCAGGGCCACTGTCGCCCACATCCACGACCGCACACCCGCCCGGGAACCTTGCGGCTCCGGCAGGATGCTATCCGTCGAGGCCGGCGTCGTCGCGATCGTCGCGATCGTCGTCGCCGTCACCCCGCTGTCCCTCGCCGGGCTGGCGGTCGGGCGGCAGTCCGCGGGCCACCCGGCGGCGCCGCGACGTCTCGGTGCGCAGGGTGCGCGCACGGTCGATGACACTACGTTCCTCGTCCACGCGGACGACGAGATGGCGGATGACCAGGTCCGTCACCTTCAGGCGGCGGTCGATCTCCTTCATCAGCTCGCCGTCACCGGCGATCTCCTCGAGGACGTAGATGCCTTCCTTGTGCGGACCGATCTCGTAGGCCAGCTTGCGCCGGCCCCAGTTGTCGGTCTTCTCGATCTGCCCGTTCAGGCGCTGGGCAATGGCCTCCACCTGCGCATGGAGATCGGCCACCTGCTCCTCGGTGGCGTCGGGCGAGACGATGTAGACGAGTTCGTACTTCCTGCTGGACATTCAGTCTCCTTCTGGACTGCGGCTGCGTTCTCTGCCCGGGCCCGTGCCCGGACTCGCAGCAAGGAGTTCAGTGACTATGCGTCCGGATCCGTGGCACCCGGGTTGTACATGTTCATCACCTGCTCGATGCCCGCCACGGCGAACATCTCGGCGGCATCGGCCGCCCGCGCGACGAACGGTTCGAGACCGGCACGCTCGCCCGGCTCGAACACCGCGAGCACGTGGTCGGCCAGATCACGCCGGCCGTCCCCGCGCCCCACACCCAGCCGCAGCCGGGCGAATTCCGTGGTCCCCAGCCGGCCGATGACCGACTTGAGACCGTTGTGCCCGCCGGCCGATCCCCTGGCCCGGGCGCGCATCTTCCCGAACGGCAGCGCGACGTCGTCCACGACGATGAGCACGTCCGCGGGCGCCACGTCGTAGTACCGCGCCAGCGCCGCCACCGCGTCGCCGCTGCGGTTCATGAACGTCAGCGGCTTGGCCACCAGCATCGCCCGATCGCCGAACCGCTTGGCGAGCAGCGTCTCGGGCACCTGGGAGGGCGCCAGCGCGAGCGTCAGACCATGGCGCCGCGCCAGCTCGTCCACCACCAGGAACCCGATGTTGTGCCTGGTGTCCCGGTACTCGCGCCCGGGATTGCCGAGCCCGACGATGAGTCGCATCGCGGTACGCCGGCCCGCGCGGGTCGACTACTTCTTGTCCTCGTCGGGCTTGCCCTTCTTGGCGACCTCGGGCTCGGCCGTCGTCTCGGCGGCCTGGGCCGCAGCCTCCGCCTTCGGCATCACGACGTGAAGCAGCATCGTCTCCGGTTCGCTGAGCGGCTTCCACTTCGGATCCTGCGGCAGGTCGCGCACGCGGACCGCCTGGTTCAGCACCATGTCGGTCACGTCGATGTCGATGTGCTCCGGGATGTCGGCCGGCAGGCACTCGACCTCGATCTCGCGCGTCACGAAGTCGAGCATGCCGCCCTGCAGCTTCACGCCCTTGGCCTCACCGATCAGGTGCAGGGGCACGGTGACCGTGATGGCCCGATCCATGGCCAGCTGATAGAAGTCCGCGTGCAGCAGCTGGTTGGTGACCGGATCGAGCTGGTAGTCCTTCAGCATCACGCGGGCGCTCGTGCCGTCGAGCCCGAGGCTGATCAGGGTGTTCGCGCCAGACTCCGAGTGCAGGATGCGCCAGAGGATCTTCGGATCGACCGCGATGGCCACGCCGTCGGGCGCTTCGCCGGCCTTCTGCCCGCCGTAGACCACAGCCGGCATGCTGCCGCCAGCCCTCAGGCGCCGAGCCTCGTTCTTGCCCCGGCCATCCCGCTTCACCGCTTCGAGTGTTGCTTCCATGTCTTGTCCTCAGTTGCTGCCGCGCCTCACGCGCGACGACGGCTGTCTGGCCGCCCCGTTCTCACACGAAGAGCGAGGAGACCGACGTCTCCTCATGGATGTTCCTGATGGCCTGTCCGAGCAGGCGCGCCACCGACAGCACCACGATCTTCTTGCTCTGCAGCGCGTCGCCGCGCAGCGGGATGGTATTGGTCACGACGAGCTGGTCCACCGGCGACTTCTCGATGCGCTCGAGCGCCGGGCCCGAAAGCACGCCGTGCACCGCGCAGGCCAGCACCTTCTCGGCCCCTGCGGCCTTGAGGGCCGTCGCCGCCTTCTGGATGGTGCCGGCCGTGTCGATGATGTCGTCCTGGAGGATGCAGGTGCGGCCGGCCACGTCGCCGATGACGTTCATCACCTCGGCGGTCCCGTCCTCGGAGCGCCGCTTGTCGACCACGGCGAGTTCGGCATCGATGCGCTTGGCGTAGGCCCGGGCGCGCTCGGCACCGCCGGCGTCGGGCGCCACGATGGTGAGCTTCGGATAATGCAGCCGCGACAGGTACTCGATGATGACCGGCGCCGCGAAGAGATGATCCACCGGGATGTCGAAGAAGCCCTGGATCTGCGCCTTGTGCAGGTCCATCGTCAGCACCCGGTTCGTGCCGGCCGCGCTCAGCAGGTTGGCCACCAGCTTGGCGGAGATCGGTACGCGGGGCTTGTCCTTCCGGTCCTGGCGGGCGTAGCCGTAGTAGGGAATGACGGCGGTGATGCGCGCGGCGGACGACCGCCGGAAGGCATCCACCATGACCATCATCTCCATGAGATGCATGTCCACGGGGTTCGACGTCGGCTGCACGATGAACACGTCGGCGCCCCGGATGTTCTCGTCGATCTGGAAGGACACCTCGCTGTCGGGAAACCGGCGCAACCGGGCCTGCCCCATGGGGATGCCCAGAAACTCCGCGATCTCCTCGGCCAGACGGGGATGTGCGCTCCCCGAGAACACCTTCAGGTCGCCGAACCCGGTCGCCAGCAGCGCGTCACCACTCAACGGTCGTTTCACAGCGTCTCGTTCCAGGGGCCCCGAGCCCCCCAGGCCCTCGCCGGCGTCGCGCGCGTCCGGACTGGTGCGCACCCCGACAGTGTTTTGGTTGGGGCGGAAGGATTCGAACCTTCGAATACGGGAGCCAAAGACCCGCGCCTTACCACTTGGCCACGCCCCATCACACCGGCACCGTGAACTGGTACGGAGGACACCCCTGAGGCGTGCGTCTACAGGGGCGGTGCAAACGCATAGTGTAGTCG
>JABFRY010000554.1 GCA_013140955.1 Acidobacteriota bacterium | reverse complement strand
GTGCATCGGCCGGTACCGCGACGCCCTCCGCGTCGCCATCGGCGGCGGCCGCGCGCGCGCCGCACGCCGCTTCCACACCCGGCGCTGCGGTGGGGACCGCGGAGGCAGCGGCCCAGACCGCGCCATCGGCCGAAGCCACCGGCGGTGCAGTGCCAGCCAGTGCTGTGCCAGCCAGCGCCGCGCCAGCCAAGACAGTGCCAGCTAGTGCTGCGCCGGCCAACACAGTGCCAGCCCACACTGTGTCAGCCAGTGCTGCGCCGGCCAGTGATGTGCACGCCGAGGTCGAAGGACACAGCGACACCAGCGTCGACACCAGCGCCGAGGCCGGTCCCGACTCCGGCGTCCTCTCCGACGAAGACGGCATCGAGCTGGATGCGCACGGCACGCGACGGGCGACGCGCGTGAAGATTGAGGAAGGCATCGAGGTCCTGGTGGACGGCAAGGTGGCGACGCTGCTCGACCTGTCGGTGGTGGGAGCGCTCATCATCTCCACGACGGTCCTGCGGCCGAACCAGCGGGTGCGGTTCTCGCTGCCCGATCCCGACAGGACCATCCGCATCAGCGCCAGCGTGGCGTGGGCGACGATGGAACTCACCCGCGAAGGCCCCCGCTACCGCGCAGGGGTCGAGTTCTTCGACGCCGACAGCGAACTGCTCCGCCAGTTCTGCGACCAGCACCGCCGCGACGACGAGTAGCGCCAGACAGCCGGCCTCGGCCGCCCGTGGTGGGTGCCCAGGCTGCGCCCGCGGCGCCCTCGACATACGACGCGGGTCTACGCCACCCAGTTGGCCACGGCGGAGTCGGGACGGACGATCGTCTCGGCGCGGTCGGACCCGGTGGACACGATCGCGCACGGCACGCCCGTGAGCTCCTCGAGCCGCCGCACGTAGCGCTGGGCCTCGGGCGGCAGCGCCTCGAAGGTCGTCACACCCTTGGTCGGCAGGCTCCAGCCCGGCAGCGTTTCGTACACGGGTGTCGCCGAGGCGAGCGACCGCAGGTCGGCCGGCAGCTCGTCGAGCGTCCCGCCGTCCGCCTTCACGTACCCGGTGCAGACGCGCACCTCCGGCAGGCCGTCGAGCACGTCGAGCTTGGTCAGCGCCAGCGCGTCCAGCCCGTTGATGCGCACCGAGTAGCGGACGACCACGGCGTCGAACCACCCGCACCGGCGGGGACGTCCCGTGGAGGCGCCGTACTCCTGGCCGCTCTCCCGCAGCCGGTCCGCCAGCTCGCCCTCGAGTTCGGTGGGCAGGGGCCCCTCCCCCACCCGCGTGGTGTAGGCCTTGGCCACGCCGAGCACGCCGTGGATGGCCCGGGCCGGCACGCCCAGGCCCGTGCAGATGCCGCCCACGGTGGCGTTGGAGGAGGTCACGAAGGGGTACGTGCCGTGATCGATGTCGAGCAGCGTCGCCTGGGCGCCCTCGAACATGATGCGGCCGCCGCGCTGCATCACGCGCGCGAGGAACAGCGAGGCGTCGCCCACCCACGGCCGCAGCCGGTCGCCGTGCTGGAGCAGCTGCTCGTACACCGGCCGCCAGTCGAGCGTGGAGTCCTTGATGATGCGGTTCCTGGCGCTCACGTTCTCGCGGACTTCCTGGGCCAGCGCGTCGCGGTCCCCGAGCACGTCGCAGATCCGGATGCCGCGCCGACCGACCTTGTCCTCGTAGGCCGGGCCGATGCCGCGCGAGGTCGTGCCGATCTTGCGCTCGCCGCGGCGTGCCTCCGACAGGATGTCGAGCTCACGGTGGTAGGGCAGGATGACGTGCGCCTTCTCGCTCACCAGGAGCTTGCCGCTCGTGTCGATGCCGAGCGCCGCCAGCTCGTCGAGCTCCTTGAAGAGCGCCACCGGGTCCACGACCACGCCATTGCCGATGACGCAGGTGACGCCGGGATGCAGGATGCCCGACGGCACGAGGTGCAGGACGAACTTCTTCCCTTCCACGTACACCGTGTGACCGGCGTTGTGGCCTCCCTGGTAGCGGGCCACGGCCGAGAAATGCGGGGTGAGCATGTCGACGATCTTGCCCTTCCCCTCGTCACCCCACTGCGTCCCGAGCACGGCTATGTTCACTGACACGTCCTCTATCCTATCGGTCGAGCTGTCCGATGCCAATCGTTTGTCGCGAGCTGTCACGCGATCGCCCGCGGCACCTGCGCGTGCCGTGGCGCCCGTCTGCGGGCGGCGTGCGGAGCGTCCGGCGGGCGACGTCTGCGCGACGCACGAGACGGCCGCGCGGCGCCAGAATTGTCAAATGGAATCTTTCGGATTTTTGATTTGACAACGTCGCGCACCCTACCTAAGTTTGGACTCTCCGCGTCGTGCCGCGACGGCCTCCGGACGTTCTCCATGCGCACACCACTCATCATCGCCTGCGCGTTCGGCGTCATCATGACGCGGCCGCGCCGGCACCACGTGGCCCCCACACGATGACGGCGGCGGCGGCCACGTGCGCTCGGCGTACGGCGTTTGACATTGGCGCGCCACTGCTTGAAGATCGGCGACCTCCGTGCGAGTGCCGTGGAGCACGCGCGTGACGCCGAGTGAGCAGGCCGCACACGGCGAGCAGACACCACCACGCGGAGAGGTGCTGCGCAGCGAACGGACAGCCTGCAGCGAGCGGCAACGCCGGCAAGTGCCGACACGGGTCAGCCGACACGCGCGGATGAGGGCGAGGATCTCCAGATGACCGGCGAGCACGAACGAGGGGAGCGAACGGGCACATTGGGACCACAGGCAACGTTCGAACGCCGGGTGCTCGGCGCGCTCGAGGCCTCGCCGTCGAGGATCCCGGTCGTGCTGGGTGGGTGCGGCACCGGACGAACCGCCATGCTCCGGCGCCTGCGCGATCGCCTCGGGCCCGGTGCCGTCCAGTACGTGGACGTGGAACACTGCGCCACCACGCCCGAGCGCTTTCTCGAGGCCGTGGTGGCGTCCTCCCCCTTTCGCAGCGCCGAGCGCAGCTACACGGCATCGAACGCGCGGACGGCCTTCGAGCAGTTCCTCACCTACCTCGACGCCACGCGCGCCCCTGGGGGCGAGCCCGCCACGTTCCTGCTCGACGAGGCGCTCGACCTGAAGACCTTCGAGAGCTTCCCGGGCCTGCGACACGTCCTGCGGGATCTGGTGCGTGCGCTGGCGGCCAGCCCCAACCGCTTCGTCCTCAGCACCCGGTATGCCACGCGGGCCCGCTGGCTGCTGCGCGACGCGGGGCCCCGGTTCGAGGTGATGCAGGTTCCACCGCTCAGCGCCATCGAGGTGGCCGACGTGCTGGCCCCGGCGATGAACGGCTACGAGCAGGTGGCCACCGAGGACCGCGACTTCCTGGCGCGCGCCGTGCTCGCGATTACCGACGGCCGTCCGGCCTACGTGAAGGCCGTCGGCGAAGCCCTCGGCACGCAGCGCGGGCGCACCGCCGACCCGGTGAGCGCGCTCGTGCAGCAGATGGTCACGGGAGGCGCAATCGATCGGCTGTGCCGGTTCTCCTACGAGCTGCGCCTCCAGCGCGCGCGCGGTTACGGGGCGCTCAAGGCCATCCTCGACATCCTCGCGACCGAGGAGCCGCTGACGCTCACCGAGATCTCCCAGCGCCTGCATCGCACGCCGGGCTCCACCAAGGACTACCTGTCGTGGCTCGAGGACGTGGACCTGATCACCTCCGTCCACAAGCGCTACAGCTTCACGGACCCGGTGCTGCGCCTGTGGGTGCGTGTCCACTGTCGTCCGGTGCCCCCCACCGAGGAGCAGGTGGCCGAGGACGTGCAGCGGTTCGCGCTCGGCAAGCTGCCGAGGACCGACACCGCGCCGACGCTCGCCTACGTGGGGGCCGACGCCACCGCCGAAGAGCGGCGCAGCTGGGGCATCATCGAGATCGACTGAGCCCGGGCCGGCGGACTACTCGCCCAGGCGCTGGAGCGCCATCCGCGCGGCTTCCTGTTCGGCTTCCTTCTTCGCCAGCCCGCTCGCCACGCCGAGCACCTCTCCGCCGACCACCACCTCCACGGTGAAGACCTTGCGGTGGTCGGGGCCCGACTCCCCCGACAGCCGGTAGTCGGGCAGCGCCCGCCCCAGCGCCTGCAACCGCTCCTGGAGCGTGGACTTGTGGTCGTGCGCCAGGGCGCCGGCCGCAGAGGCTTCGATGGCGTCGTCGAGCTCGCGCTCCAGGAACGCCGCCGCCGCCTCGAGCCCGCCATCCAGGTAGATGGCCGCGATCAGCGCCTCGTAGGCATCGGCGAGGAGCGCGGGTTTCGACCGGCCGCCGGTCTTTTCCTCGCCGCGGCCCAGCAGCAGGTGCGCCCCGAGGCCGAGCCGCTCGGCGTGACGGGCCAGCGACTGCGTGGACACGACCGAGGCACGAATCTTCGACTTCTGGCCTTCGTTCCGCCCGGCGTGGCGGCGGAACAACACGTCGGCCACCACCAGGCCGAGCACGGCGTCACCCAGGAACTCGAGCGACTCGTTGTCGGCCACCCCGCCCGACACGTCCTCGGCGGCGCGTGAGCGGTGCGTCAGCGCGTGTTCGAGCAGGCCCTGATCGTGAAACCGGTAGCCGAGCCTCGCCTCGAGTGCCGAGAATTCGTCGCGCAGCCGCACCACCTTGGCGCCGCTGGCCGTCTCCCGATGGCTCTCGATGAGGGCGCGGGCCTCCTCGGCCAGCTCGGACGGCACGGCGATGCGGATCTCGCCCAGCGAGTTGACGGTCATCGGCAGGATCGCCTGCGGGTTGCCGGAGGCCCGGAAGCTCACGATGCCGCGGCTGTCGAGCAGCGCCGACACGACACGCGCCTCGATGTCGGAGGTGGTGTGGAAGATGACGACAGGATCCATGTGGGTACTGCCCGGTCAGCGGTGAGTCATGCCGGCATCCGCATCCCGGCGTCACTGCCTCGTAGTCTATCGTGGCCCGGGCGCCGTCCGCCTCAGGACACCGCCACGAGCAGCAGCGTCATGTCGTCGTGCTGCGGCGCCGACCCGCTGAACAGCCGGATCTCGTCCACCACCCGCTGGCGCACCGCATCGGGCCCGAGCGCACCGTGCGCCTCGAGGATCGACACGAGCCGGGTCTCGCCGAAGCAATCGCCCTCCTCGTTCATGGCCTCGCTCACGCCGTCGGTGTAGAGCATCACCAGGTCGCCCGCCGCCAGCGTGAGGCACGACTCCTCGAGCAGGCGCGCGAACATCTCGCCGCCATCGAGCTTCAGCCCCACCACCAGGCCGCCGGGCGCCAGCACCTGCACCTGCGGGGTGCCAGACACGCTCGAGAGGTGCAGCAGCGGACAGTGTCCCGCCCGCGCGTAGGTGAAGGTCCGCTGGCGGGCGTCGAGCACGCCGTAGGTGGCCGTGATGAAGCTGGCGCTCTCGAGGTGCTGCGCGATGAGGCGGTTGGCCTCGATGAGCAGCGCCCGCGGCGACTCGTGGTGCTGGGCGAGCGAGAGCACCAGCCCCTTGAGTTCGGCCATGTAGAGGGCCGCCGACGTGCCCTTCCCCGCCACGTCGGCCACGAGCACGCCGAGGCGGTGCTCGTCGAGCACGATGAAGTCGTAGTAGTCCCCGCCCACCTCGCGCGCCGGTTCGCAGAGCGCCAGCAGCTCCATGCGCGCCAGCGTCGGGGGCTCCTGCGGCAGCAGCGACATCTGGATGCGCCGGGCGATGAGCAGCTCCTGCTCGAGCCGCTCCTTCTCGGCCTTCTGCTGCAGCAGGTTCTCGATGCTGGCCGTCATCGTATTGAACGACTCCGCCAGCTCGCCGAGCTGATCGTCGGTGCCGATGTCGATCTTGTGGCGCAGGTCGCCACGCCGCACCCGCTCGGTGCCCTCGAAGAGCGCGTGCACCGACCCGGTGATGGACCGCGCGAGGGAAAACCCCATGAGGAAGGCCACGAGCTGGATGACCAGGAACAGCGAACCCACCACCACCAGCAGGAGCAGCAGCACCTGGCCGAAGCTCAGGTCGCCCACCGGGGCGATGGGCGTGGCGGAGATCCGTTCGTAGAGGCCGATGACGCTCATGCCGATGGCGACCGAGACGGACCCCGTGCGGCCCGACGACCAGTCGGTGAAGTCGAGGAACGTCACCCAGCCCAGGGGCTGTTGCAGGCGCGCCGTCACACCGTCGGTGCCGGCCCCCACACCCTGCGGCAGCCGCTCCGGGACGGCCCGTCCGGCCTCGGGCTGCGCGTCGTCGCCGTTGCCGGCCAGGGCCGACACCTCGCCGAGTTCGATGCTGGTGTCGAGCCGAAGGGCGGTGGCGACACCTTCGTCTACCGGCACGTCCACGATC
>JABFRY010000274.1 GCA_013140955.1 Acidobacteriota bacterium | reverse complement strand
TTCGCGGGGGCACGTTCACGCTGGCGTCCGCCGAAGTGCGGCTGTCGCTCTTCGCACGAAATCGCCTTGGTCCCTACGGCCTGGCCGGGTTCGCGGTCGGCCGGTCGCGTCCGAATGTCACCGACGAGTTCCCGACCGCGGCCAGTCACCGCGTGGTCGCGCCATTCGCGGGCGGCGGCCTCCACGTGCCCCTGAATGCCCGCGCGGCGTTCTTCACCGACGTGCGCCTGCAACTGGTCGCCGTCACCGAGGCGGACGACCTGCATGCGCTCACGCCGCTGCGCGCGGGCTTCTCGTGGCGCTTCTGAATGCCGCGCGGACGGGCCGGCGCAGGAGGGGTGCGACCGGCCCATCGCGTGCGTGCTGACGCGCCGCCTGGCGCTCACTCCCAGTAGGGCGGCGTGTTGTAGTAGGCGTAGAGGTCACGGCTCCAGCGTTCGTCGGCCGTGCTGGGCCAGTTGTCCTTGTCGAAGCCTGGCGCGTTCGACAGGCGCTCACGGTCGATATCGACGATGAAGCACTTGTTCTCGATATCGAGCGTCAGTGCGCCCCAGGGGATGGCGAAGTACCGCTCTCCCATCCCGAGGAAACCGCCGGCAGAGAGCACGGCGTAGGCCACGCGGCCGCGCGAGACGTCGAGCATGATCTCCTGCATGTCGCCGAGCGTCTCGCCCTGCAGGTTCACGATCTTGTCGCGAGTCAACGTGCTGGCGGCCATGATGCGCGGTCCCGGTCCTGGATGATCCTTCGACGGGGTGCCCGCGATCTGGGCACCGCCCTGGGCGATGGTTTCATCGGTGGTCCGGACGGCGCCTCGGCCGGTGACGGATCGATCGGTCGAGCGTTCCATTGGAAGCCTCCTCGGTATCGGGTGATGGGGGATGATGGCGTGTTCCCTGACGCCAGCCTGAAGGCTGCAAGCCGCGTTCCCCGATCCGAGGCGCGCGTGACGCATCCGCTCCTCTGCGGCGCGCGGTCGCACGCGCTAACGGCTTGTAACGCGTACCCGCCACCATGTGATTCGTGCAGACAGGGCAGAGGCGGGTGTCGACATGCCCGCGCCACGACGCCTCGGCTGGCACGCGGCAGGCCGGGGTGCCCTGGCTGGAGTTCCGCTTGCAGGAACCCTGGTGCCTCAGCCTGGCGTGATACGTCCGGCTGCGCTGGCGCGTATCCGTCCCTTGGAGCCACGTGATGACACACCCTGCTGACGCCGCTCGCCGTGCTGATGCTGCGCATCCCGATGCGTCGACGAACAGGTCCAGCGTTCTCCAGCGGGGCGTCATCGGTCTCTCTGCCGCGCTGCTCGGCTGGGCGGGCGTCGCGGCGCTGCGCGGAACGGTCCGCGCGCTGGTCCGCCGCGCGCATCCGCTGGATGGCCGTGTGGTGCTCATCACCGGCGGAGCGCGCGGACTGGGGCTGGCGCTGGCGAGGGCCTTTGCACGCGACGGCGCGCGCCTCGTGCTCGTGTCCCGCACCGTCGTGGAACTCGAGCGCGCGCGGCAGGAACTGGCGGCGTCGGGTGCGGACGTGCAGGTCGTCGCCCACGACATCCGCGATGCCGGGGGCAGTGCGCGGCTCGTGGCGGAGGTGGTGGCGCGCACGGGCCGGCTCGACGTGCTGGTCAACGACGCGGGCATCATCCAGATGGCGCCGTTCGCGGCCGTGCCGGACGCGGACATCCGCGACTCGCTCGACACGCACGTCTGGGGGCCGCTGCACCTGAACCGGGCCGCGCTGCCGCACGTGGCGCGGTCTCGCGGCAGCATCGTCAACGTGTCTTCGATCGGCGGACGTGTCGCGGTGCCGCACCTGCTGCCGTACTGCGTCGGGAAGTTCGCCCTGGCCGGGCTCTCCGAAGGGCTGCACGCGGAACTGGCCGCCACCGGCGTGCACCTGTTGACCGTCACGCCCGGGCTGCTGCGGTCCGGCTCACACCGTAACGTGCGGGTTCGAGGCGCCCACGTGGCAGAGGCACGGTGGTTCGGGCTGGCCAGCGCCACGTCGCTCACCTCGATGCGCGTGGACCGCGCAGCCGACCGCATCGTCCGCGCGTGCCGGGAACGCCGCGCACAGCTCACCCTCGGCGTGCAGGCCAGGGCCCTCGAAGTCGCACACGTCCTGGCGCCGGGCGCCGTCGCAGGGGCCATGCGCCTCGCGGCATGGGTGCTTCCCGCTGCGCCGCCCACGCCCGAGGCGGAACGCGCGCGCCTCTCGCGCACTCTCGACCTGGGATGGGTCTCGGCCCTCATGCCGTCGGGCACGGCCGCCGCCATGAATCAGCCCTCGGCCGTGGACGATCGATGACGACCCGATGACACCTGGGACGGCTCGCGCACCGAAGCGGTCCGACGCCGTGCGCGCGCTCAGCGCTTCTTCGAGGCCTTGCGGGACGGCACCTTCGCGCCCTTCTCGCGTGCTTCGCTGAGGCCAATGGCAACGGCCTGCTTCCGGCTCGTCACCGTGTCGCCGCTGCCGCTCGTGAGCGTGCCCTTCTTCATCCTGCGGACGGCGGATGCCACCCGCGTCGATGCGGCCTTGCCGTATTTCGCCATCATCTCCTCCGTCGTGCCGGGTGCACGCCGCTCCAGGCAGCCGCTGGGTGCCCCGGCGCGGCGTCGCCCCATGGCATCTCGCCATGGTCATGTTGGTGCACAAGCACGCGGCGAGCCAGATCCGAGGGAACCGTCCGGAGGCGCCATCGAAGGGAGAGCGCCGTCCACGCCCTCCGGATATGCTGGGCGCGTGACCATCCACCTGGTCGACGGCACCTACGAGCTGTTCCGCCACTTCTACGCCCTGCCCTCGGCCAGGAACCCCGCGGGCGAGGAAGTCGCGGCCGTGCGGGGCGTGATGTATTCGATGCGCGGACTGGTGCGGGACGGCGCCACCCACATCGGCGTGGCGACCGACCATGTGATCGAATCGTTCCGCAACGACCTGTGGCCCGGCTACAAGACGGGCGAGGGCATCGACCCCGCGCTCTGGGCGCAGTTCCCCCTGCTCGAGGAGGCGCTCGGGGCCTGGGGGCTGACGGTGTGGCCGATGGTGGAGGTGGAGGCCGACGACGCGCTGGCGTCGGCTGCTGCGAAGGCCGCACGGGATCCCCGGGTGACGCAGGTGGTGATCTGCTCGCCCGACAAGGACCTCGCGCAGTGCGTGGAGGGCACCCGGGTGGTGCAGCACGACCGGGTCCGCAGGATCGTGCGCGACGCGGCGGGCGTGACGGCGAAGTTCGGCGTGCCGCCGGCCTCGATTCCCGACTATCTCGCCCTCGTGGGCGACGCGTCGGACGGCTTCCCAGGACTCCACGGCTGGGGCCCCAAGTCAGCCGCTGCCGTGCTCACCCGGTTCGGGCACATCGACGCCGTTCCCGACGACCACCACGCGTGGGGCCTCGACGTGGCGCGCGCCGCGTCACTGGCGGCCACGCTGAGGCGTGATCGCGACCTCGCGCGCCTCTTCCGGCAGCTCGCCCTGCTGCGGACGGACGTCCCGGTGTTCGAGTCCGTGGACGACCTGGAGTGGCGCGGGCCGACGCTGGCCCTGTCGGGCCTTCGGCGGAGGCTGGCGCTGGCCGATGACGGGGAGAGGCGGTCAGGCCTGACGGACTAGGAGAGTCCGGCGACCCGCAGCAGGAGCCGTACGCCCAGGACGAACGGCACGCCCACCGCCAGCATCATCACGGGAAGGCAGAGCGCGAGGCCGATGGCCCCGATCAGGTCGCCCGCGATCGTGGCGACCTGCCGGCGTGTACCCGCAGCCTCCGGCCGTCGGCTCTGGACAGCCAGAGGTACTACGACCACGCGGCCCGGGAGGGCCACACCGGGCGCCAGGCCGGTGGCGACGGTCATGGCATGCCCGCCAGACGGACGGGCGCAGGCGGGGATGACACCGTGCCCTCTCGTGCGGGGCCTGGCTGGCGGGCGTGATCGTGCTCGACGGCCCATGCCTGATAGGCGGAAACCGTCGCCAATCGACCCGCATCCCAGTGCTGGCCACACCTGCCGCACAGCCATGCACCGCCGGCCTGTGTGGCGGGGGCGGCGCTGTGGCACATCGGGCAGGTGGTCCGGACGTCTGGCGTGTCGAGCGTCGTCGTGGTCGGTGGTCGCGACAGGGTCTGAGTCATTGGTGTATCCAGCCTCGGGACAAGAAGGAACAAGTGACGTGCGCGGCCGTGCTCCAGCGGGGAGGGTCAGGGTTCGTGCGACGCGCGGTGCGCCGCGAGCCACTGCTCGCTCACGCCGCCAAGGTCCGGGGGGCGCGCGCGGCCCCGACCCAGCAGCCTGGGGGCGAGCACGACCACAGCAAGAACGACGAGGGCAGCGATGATGGGCAGCATTGGGGGATCTCTTCGCTGCGTTGTGTCGCAGGCGTGGGACGATCGTGGCACGGCGCCCGGATGGCGTCTGTGCGCTTGTGCACAGACGCCGTGACGTGTCCGGCGGCGCTGCCGGACGCATCCGGCCCAGACCATCGCGTGCGGCACGGCGCGCCGCTGCCCCTCACTGTCGTCCCTCCCTGTCGCCCTGTTGCCCCCGGTCGAGGGGGAGGCGACCGGCACGGCACCCCCCGTGTGTGCAGTTGGGGACAGCGGCGTGCGGCGCTGGCCGGTACGCTGCGGACATGCATATTCAGCTCGTCTCGATCAAAGCCGTCGTGGCTGCTGTCTGGGTGTCGGCGATCAGCCTCGCAGGCATCGCGGGAAACCTGCAATCGCTGGCGAGTTGGACGGTGCTCGCCGCCGTGGCCGTGCTGCCCCCGGCCGTGATGCTGTGGCAGTGGCAGGAGCCGGCCCAGAGTCTGTCGCAGAGCATCCAGGACGCACGCCGATGACGGATTACGCGGTCGACGCGGCGCCTGATCTGGATGCAGAACGGCGGTGGCAGGAGTGGCGCGCACGCGGCGCCGCCAGCGACCGCTTGACGGCGAAGCGGATGCGCGTGGTGAGTGTGCTGATCGGCATCACGCTCGTCGCGTGGGCGGTCTTCAAGATCGCCTGATCGCGCCTCATCCGTGGTGCGCTCCGCTGCGAGCCCCACGGCGCGCCCGCGGCGACGCCGCGGGGACCGCACGCCGGTGCCGCGCCGGCACCGGTTGCTGCTATTCTTCGCCCCAGACCCGGGAGCGGTGCGCCCATGACCGTGGTCAGCGGGAACCGGTGATGACCCGACAGCGGCCGGCGAAGCGACGGATGCTCGAGTTGGTGGGACTGACGGCCGCGGTGGTCGCGGCGGCGGTGGGCGCCGCCGTCTGGTACGGCGCCGCCCGATGGGCCGCTCGGACGCGCGAGCTGCGGACGGGTCTCGCGGAGTCGCGGGTGCCGGTCAGTCTCCCGGCGGTGGACCTGGCCGACCTGGCGAGCCTGCCGCCACCGGTCCAGCGATTCTTTCGCGCCGTCCTCACCGACGGCCAGCCCCGGGTGGCGGCCGTCCGGCTGCGGCACACGGGCACCTTCAACATGGGCGAGACCACCGACCAGTGGACCGCCTTCACATCCGACCAGCAGGTGATTGCCCGGCGACCCGGGTTCGACTGGGACGCGCGCATGGCCCTGCTGCCGGGCCTGTCGGTGCGCGTACACGATGCCTACGTGGCCGGCAGCGGCATCCTGCAGGCCTCGGTGCTGGGGTTGTATGCCGTGGCCGATCTGCGCGGCGGGGGTGATCTGGCGGCGGGCGAGCTGATGCGGTTCCTCGCCGAGGCGGCCTGGTATCCCACAGTCCTGCTGCCAGGGCAGGACCTGACGTGGACCGCCGTGGACGATCGCACGGCGCTCGCCACCCTCACCGACGGGCCGGTGGCCGTCACGCTGCGGTTCACGTTCCACGAGGACGGTCCGATCGACACGGTGTCTGCCGACGCCCGTGCCCGCACGGTGGCCGGCGCGTCCGTGCCGACGCCGTGGCAGGGTCGCTTCTGGAACTACGAGGTCCGGGACGGCATGCGCATCCCCCTGGATGGGGAGGTGGCGTGGCTCCTGCCCGACGGCCCCAAGGTGTACTGGCGAGGCCGGATCACCGATGTGGCGTTCGAGTTCCAGCAGTAGTAGCGACGCGGACGGGGCTAGGCCTCCGGCTCCTCCGGGCGCGGGCGCCACAGCACCAGCACCTTGCCAACCGTCTGCACCGCCGCGGCGCCCGTCCGGTCGCAGAGGGACGTGGCCAGGTCGGCGCGCGCCTGCCGGTCGGCGCCCCCCATGCGCACCTTGATCAGTTCGTGTGCGGTGAGCGCGCGCTCCACTTCCACGAGGAAGGGCTCGGAGAGTCCGGCC